>CALKRZ010000084.1 GCA_937989765.1 uncultured Clostridia bacterium
AGATATTATGCGGAAAACAATATATATTGAAAACCAGCATAAAGCCTTGTTTTTATATATCGAAGGTCTGATCGATCAAAATTTGATGCAAAGAGACTTTGTGAGTCCGATCATAGCGATGACGCTTGCGCAACTTTCTAATGGAACTAATATTCATAATATACCTTGCATTGAAACAAGCATATTATCTGATTCACAAACAGTCATTGACAGCATTATGTCTGGAGATGCAGTCTTTATTTGTGAAAAACTTTCGTTTGCCGTCTCTTGCTCGATTGCAGATATTGAAAAAAGAAGTATTGAAGAACCCATTACCGAGAAAAATGTCCGAGGTCCTCACGAAGGATTTGTAGAACCTCTACAAACGAATCTTTCTATACTAAGAAGAAAAATAAAAAATGAAAAGTTAAAATTCAAGACTGTTACAGTAGGCGTTCAGACAAGGCAAAAAGTTGTGGTTGCATACATTGAAGGCATAGCAAATATGGATATAGTAAACTCTCTTTTGGATAAGATCAGTAGCATAGAAATAGATGGGCTTGCTGCCATCGGCTATGTGGAGCAAAGCATCATAGATCACCCCTACTCCATATTTCCACAGTTTTTTGGGACAGAGAGACCGGATAAAGCCATGGCCGCACTTTTAGAAGGAAGAATGGTAGTACTACAAGACGGTACTCCTGTAGTCCTTATCGCTCCCGTGAGTTTTCTTTCGTTTTTTCAGGCACTGGATGATTACAGTATGAATTGGATTCAAGGGTCATTCTTACGGTTTATACGGATATTTGCAGCGCTCTTTATTGCAGTTATGTTACCCTCTTTGTATATAGCAATTACTTCTTTTCATTATTATGCAGTGCCACTCAGTCTGCTGGTACCCTTGGCTGAATCAAGGTCAAGGGTACCTTTTCCACCTGTCATAGAGGTGCTACTACTGGAATTTACGATCGAGATGATCCGAGAAGCAGCCATACGTCTTCCGACCTATATTGGTACTTCTATAAGTGTGGTGGCGGGTTTGATTATCGGAGATGCAGCTGTTAAAGCGGGTATAGTCAGTAACTTATTGATTGTCATCGTGGCGGCTACTGCGATTGCGTCTTATGTGATCCCTTCTTTTGATATGGCAATGGCGATACGCATACTGCGTTTTATATTCATCATTGCAGCATCTATATTTGGCATGCTTGGTATCGTGGTATGTACAGCACTAACGCTTGCGCATCTGCTTACCATAGAATCCTTAGGGCAACCGTATTTACAGCCTATAGCACCACTACACACGAGGGATCTTAAGGATACCTTCTTTAGATTGCCCCTGAAAATGATGGCAACAAGAACAGGTATGACTAGGACCAAAAATAAGAGTAGGAGCAAAAACGATGAGCGGAAATAATAATGTGACATCTAGACAAATGGCACTCTTTACATTTGTTGTACAGACGGGTGTTGGAGTTATTTTGCTTCCATCATTTTTGGCAAAGGAAGTAGGGCATGACGGGTGGATCTCGGTATTGATCACAGGGGGGATTGCAGTCCTATTCAGTGCATTGATTGTTATATTACTGAAGAGATATGCAGATAAAGCCATCTATGACATCAATAAGCTTATTTTCGGGAAAGCGATAGGATTTGTTTTGAATGTCCTGCTGATCTTATATCTGCTTGTAGCTTCCATCGGGGGACTACGTATTTTTGTTATTTATTTAAGGGTTATATTGATGCCTAAGACACCAGTAGGGGTTCTAACGACTTTCTTGATACTACCCTCCGTTTATTTAATATGGGAAGGTCTTAAATATGTTTGTCGGTTCAAGTATTTTACAATGATTTCATATATCGGCTTTTTACTATACATTGCTTTTATAATCAAAGAACTTAGGTTTTCCTTTCTTTTGCCCATTGGGGAAGCAGGAACAATTCCTATACTATCCAGTATAAAAACAAGTTTTTTTTCTTTTCTTGGATTGGAACTGATCGTTTTTTTCTTTCCTGAGATTACAGACAAGCATAAAGTATTGAAGTGGCACATCGCTGCGAGTGGGATAAGTATGCTATTTTTTTTGATAGTGGTATTAGCTTCTACTGCAGTATTCGGAGAAAATTTCTTGAAGGTACAAACACTTTCGACATTTAATTTGACTAGGATTTATAATGCACCCGTATTTGAAAGGGTAGATCTATACCTTCTTGGTATATGGTTTGTAGCCATGGGCTGCTCTGTCAGAGGCTATATATTTGCTGCATACTATAGTTTGCAAAAAGTATTTAACCTAAAAAAAACAAAACTCTTCCATGTTTTGTTTTTTGGGATCTTAGTTTTAGCCAGCAGAGTATCACAAGATATGAATGAGACCTTTAAAGTTCTTGAAATAATTAATCTGATAGGAATAGGCGTATCCGTATTTCTAGTCCTATGCCTACTCCTTTCATTTATCAGGAAAAAAGGAGTAAGAATGAGATGAAAAAACGGATGAAAGTGGTTGCTGCAATCGTAATAGGTATCAGTATTTTACTTCAAACCGGATGTTGGGATCAGAAAATATATGAACGAATAGGCTTTATTCTTCAGCTTGGATTGGAACTAAATGAGGAGGGAGAATTGCTTTACACGATAACAATGCCTACCGTAGCACCTGATATTAAAGCCGAGATTGAAGTGATTTCTACCACAGCCCATCTTTTGAGAGAAGGGAGGGAAAACGCTCGGCTTGTCTCAGGTAAAACAGTAGAAGGTGGAAAAATACAACATGTTTATTTTTCAAAAGAACTGGCTCAAAAGGGGGTAGGTGGACTTCTTGAAATATTTATACGTAGCTCTGAAAACCCTGTACTGTCCAATGTGATTGTAGTAGATGGGAGTCCAAAGGAAGTAATAGAATTCAGTGCAGAATTTAAAGATAAACCCAGACCCGCATTTTATGTCAATGATTTATTGGAAGATGCACGAAAGAGTGCCTATGTACCCGAAACCAGGATCTATCATTTTGTGATACTAGAGTATTCCAAAACGATAGATCCTATCACTCCCCTTATTCGGTATACTACGAAGGAGATACAAATAGCAGGCGCTGCTTTATTTAGTGGAGATCAGATGGTCGGAGAAATAAATACAACAGAAACAGGAATATTGCTTGCACTTATGGGTAGGAAAAGAAATGTGAGCTATATATATATACCCGAAGATATAGGAGGAATTGGAAATAAAATCAAAAAAGGTGTAGCTATACAAATAAAGAACGCTAAAAGGAAAATCAAGATCTGTACAGAAGGAGATTCACCCACCATAGATATAAAATTGGATTTTAGAGCTTCCATTCAGGAATATGATGGGCCTCATCATCTTGACGATCCAGAAGCGATTAAAAAAATAGAAGAAGAGGTGGCTCAGTCGATAGAGAAGGAGTATATAAAGCTTTTAGAGTATCTGCAGGAAATTGGTTCCGATCCAGTAGGCTTTAATGAAATGTTCAGAGCAAAGCATCATGAGTACTGGAAAACGATTAAGTGGAAGGATATCTATGAAGATATATCTTTTAACGTAGAGGTAG
>CALKRZ010000085.1 GCA_937989765.1 uncultured Clostridia bacterium
GTGCAAGGGGTAAATCAAACATTGGAGGCGCTTGTTACACCGATGAAGGAAGCGGCAGATGTTCTACAGGAAATGTCCAAGGGTAATCTTCAAGTATATATGCTAGGAGAGTATCAAGGAGATCTGGGGAAAATTAAGTATGCATTAAATAGCTTTATTGATACTATGAATGAAGTACTAGGAGATATCCAACAAGCAGCAGAACAAGTAGCGGCTGGGTCAAGGCAAGTATCGGATGCAAGTCAGACTCTTTCTCAGGGTTCTACAGAGCAGGCAAGTTCTGTAGAAGAAATTACAGCTTCTACGATAGAAATTGCAGAGCAAACAAAGCAAAATGCAGTAAATGCCAATAGAGCCAGTGAACTAGCAGGAGTGGCAAAGCAAGATGCCACCACAGGCAATCACAAGATGTTAGAAATGCTATCTGCCATGAAGCAAATCAATGAAGCCTCTGGAAGCATATCCAAGATCATAAAAGTCATTGATGAGATTGCTTTTCAGACTAATATTTTAGCTTTAAATGCAGCAGTAGAAGCAGCACGCGCTGGACAGCACGGCAAGGGCTTTGCTGTAGTAGCAGAGGAAGTGCGGAACCTAGCGGCAAGAAGTGCCGATGCAGCGAAAGAGACGACAGCTATGATTGAGGGTTCTATCAAAAAAGTAGAATCGGGTACAGATTTGGCCAATGAAACAGCACATTCTCTAGGTAAGATCGTAGAGGTTGTGACGAGTGCAGCCAACTTGATTCAAGATATTGCAAAAGCTTCCAATGAGCAGGCTACTGCAGTAGCCCAAGTCAACCAAGGTATTGAGCAAGTATCTCAAGTGACACAGATGAATACAGCAACTGCAGAAGAAAGTGCATCAGCCAGTGAAGAGCTATCCAGTCAAGCTCAACTTTTACAAGAGATGGTGAGTAAATTCAACTTAAAAGTATCAAAGAGAGTGTATCATGGATCCTTTGGAGATCCTTATTCAGGCGCCTATGATATGGGTCAGCCAAAAAGTCATAAAGAAGCGGCAGCGGCCTTGCCCAAACCTAGAATTTCTTTAGACGATAGAGACTTTGGCAAGTACTAGGTAGAAAAGGTTATGTCAGCAGTGGCTGGGTAACGAAAAAAATGGAGCGTTTTATATGATTATAATATCTGATGAGGAATTTAAACAGTTATCTCGATATATAAAGATTAATTTTGGGATCGATTTGACAGAAAAAAAGAAAATGCTTGTAGTGACTCGCTTACAGAATATATTGCTTCAAAATGGGTTTAGTACATTTAAAGCATACTATGAACATGTAGTCGCAGATACAACAGGCAGTGCAGTGACTATGCTGATGAATAAGATTACGACCAATCACACATTCTTTTTACGAGAGAAAGAGCATTTTGAATTTTTAAAGGGTTCAGTACTCCCGTATATACTAAAAGAGCACGAGAAGCATAAAGATCTGCGTATTTGGAGTGCGGGGTGCTCTAGTGGAGAAGAACCGTATACACTGGCTATGATTTTGGCAGACAGTATGGAGAACGGCAGGAGTTCATGGGATACGAAAATATTAGCAACAGATATTTCAGAGCAGGTTCTCACTCGGGCGATTCAGGGTCGATATTCCCTAGATCAGCTGATGGGAATTCCTGCTTCATGGAAGATGAATTATTTTAAACAGGTGGATAAAGAAACTTTTGAAGTAGCAGATTTCATTAAGCAGGAAGTGATTTTTAGAAAATTTAATTTAATGAATGAAGATTTTCCCTTTAAAAAAAAGTTTCATGTGATTTTTTGCCGTAATGTGATGATTTATTTTGATGCGCCTACAAAGGCTGCGTTGATTCAGAGATTCTATGAAGCTACTGAGCTAGGAGGATATCTATTTATTGGGCATTCTGAATCCCTAATTAGAACAGACACAAACTATCGATACATTATGCCAGCAGTATATAGGAAGGAATAGATGCCATTGAAGCTAAAAAAGAAAATCAAAGTATTGATCGTGGATGACTCATTATTGTTTCGGGAAATGCTAAAACAAGGTCTTTCAAAGGATCCAGACTTGGAGATTGTAGGCACAGCATCTGACCCCTATGATGCGAGAGACAAGATCATAAAGTATGAACCTGATGTACTCACATTAGATATCGAAATGCCACGAATGGATGGCATCGATTTTCTAAAAAAACTAATGCCTCAGTATCCTATTCCCGTAGTGATGGTGAGTACTGTGAGTGAGAGGGTATTTGAAGCGATGAATGCAGGGGCCGTAGATTTTGTATGTAAATCGGGGCAGCAGACAAAAGGTATGGATGCAGTTATGAATGAATTGGCAGTAAAAATAAAAATTGCTTCTACTTCTCGTGTAGCGCATTGGAAAAAAACAGTAGAGCAGGAGGCTGTCATGGAAACGGTAAACAAACACATGCATCATAAAGTGATTGCTATTGGTGCCTCTACAGGAGGAACAGAGGCTATACTTTCCGTACTGAAGATGTTCCCAAGAGATATGCCTGGTACTGTAATCGTGCAACATATGCCCCCTGTGTTCACGGCAATGTATGCAGAGCGGCTTAATAGGGAATGTCTCATGGAAGTGAAAGAAGCAAAAAATGGAGATCTCGTTTTGCAAGGAAGAGTATTACTAGCCCCAGGAGGATACCATATGCGCCTGCAGAAAAAGGGAGATTCTTATTATGTAGAATGTAGAGAGGGAGAAAAAGTGAGCGGACATTGTCCTTCAGTAGATGTACTATTTGAATCAGTAGCTCAAAAAGCAGGAAAAGATGCCATCGGTGTCATACTGACAGGTATGGGCAGTGATGGCGCCAGAGGACTTTTAGAAATGCGAAAAGCGGGGGGACGTACCATCGGTCAAGATAGTACGACTTGTGTCGTATATGGCATGCCCAAGGTAGCCAATGAATTAGGTGCAGTAGAACGACAAGCGCCCCTATCACAAATCAGTCAGATCGTATATGGTATGCTTGAGATGTAAGGTACAGTGGATCTCTGCCTAGCACCTATTTTTGCTGAGATCCATAATAAATAAGGGGGTAGATCATGTATAAGGATTTTTTTGAAAAAGAGATGCTATCTATCACTTTGAAAAGTATTGCCGATGGAGTGATTGTAGCAGACCCCCAAGGCAAGGTCATATTCATGAATGAAGCAGCCCAGTTACTCAGTGGATGGAAACAGGAAGAAGCATTACAAAAACCGCTGCAAAAGGTTTTTTGTATCATGAATAGGCAAACAAGACAGCGGGTGAAAGACCCGTTTGAAATCGTGATGAATCTAAAAAGCCCTGTAGGGATGCAGAAGGATACGATTCTAGTCACGGAAGATGGAGAGGAAAGATTTATATCGGCTAGTTGTTCTCCAATTCAAAAGCAAGATGGGGATATCCAAGGCGTCGTGATCGTATTCAGGGACATCTCGCGCGTCATACAGTCAGAAGAGAAATTAGCAGTAGAACAACAAAACTTACAACTTTTATTTGATGCAGCCCCTATTGGCTTGATGATTTTAGACCCGGTAGGAAGAATTAAAAGGGTTAACCATTTTGCCAGCGGAATGATAGAAAGAGAAATAGATCAAGTGATAGGATATAAATTTGGGCGTATTTTTTGCAGTGCTGCGTGTGATAAAAAAGAAGGCTGTCAAAGCTGTATCATAAAGAAAGAACTGGAGGCAGCCTATCATATGGATCAACCCGTATGGGGTGCTCACCTAGAATATATAAGTGTAGGTACCAAAGATACATATCGTAAATATTTCAGAGTCAATGCAGCGCCTATCCTATTTAATGAGGAAAAGCAGATATTGATTTCTATAGATGATACAACCGAAAGCAGGATCATGGAGAAGGCATTAGAAAAAGGGGAAAGACATTTTCGAGAGATCACCGAAAATATGCTAGATATGATCTGTAGAACGGATGCCAATGGAATCATCCAGTATGCGAGTCCATCCCATAAAATAATTCTAGGAATAGAGCCAAAAGAACTAACCGGAATGAGTATTTTTGATATGATTCGTACTGAAATGAAGGAAAGAACAAAAAACTATATGAATGCTATCGTGCTCAATAAAAGAAAAATAAGAGCAGAAATACAAGTACGGCATGCACAAGGACATTATATATGGATCGAAGTCATATCCAATAGTATTCAGGATAAAGAGGGCGCTTCTGTGGGCTTTATTATTAGTGGTCGAGAGATTACAGATCGCAAAATAGTAGAAGAAGAGCTCCACAAAGCCAAAGAGAAAGCAGAAGCAGCAAGTGAAGTCAAAAGTCAATTTTTGGCAAATATGAGTCATGAGATTCGCACACCTATGAATGGGATTATCGGGATGACTAATCTCACATTGTTAACAAAATTAACGCCAGACCAAAAAGAAAATCTGGAGATGGTCAAAGGTTCTGCAGAAACTCTCTTAAATATTATCAATGATATCTTAGATTTTTCCAAAATAGAGGCAGGGAAAATGTCTTTGCAACTCATGGAGTTTAATATATATCACCTCATAGAAAGAACAGTAAAATCCTTCAGTCTTCGTAGTAGAGAAAAACGGCTCACCCTAGAGTATAATATAGATATTGATGTAGCAGAAGTAGTAGTAGGAGATCCCCATCGCATTCAGCAGATTTTAAACAATTTGATTAGCAATGCCATCAAGTTTACAGACATTGGAGGCGTTACTCTAAGAGTACAAAAAGAAAAGGAAGAAGAAGGTAAAATTGCTCTTCGTTTTTGTATACAGGATACAGGTATCGGCATAGCGCAACAAGAGATGCAGTATTTGTTCCAAAGCTTTAGTCAAGTGGATGGTTCTTATACTAGAAGATTTGGTGGGACAGGCTTGGGTCTTTCTATCAGCAAAAAATTAGTGGAAATGATGAATGGTACCATCACCGTACAAAGTGAAAAAGAAAAAGGAAGTACTTTTTCTTTTGTGGTAGTACTAGGAGATAGACTTGTAGAACAGCCAAGTATGACTACAGCACAGCTGCCTCCAAAATGTAAATCACAAGAGGCGCTTTCTATACTTTTAGTAGAAGACAACCTTATTAATCAGGTGATGACGCAGAAACTACTTTTGAAAAAGGGACATGTAGTGACTGTGGCAGTAGATGGACTTCAAGCTTTGCAAGTGTTAGAACAGATGGATTTTGACCTCATTCTTATGGATATTCAGATGCCCAATATGGATGGGGTGGAAGTAACGAGAAGGATCCGAAAGAAAGAAAAGATGACCCATCAGCATATTCCGATTGTGGCAGTAACCGCTCATGCTATTCAGGGGGATAAGGAAAAGTTTTTGGGTGCAGGAATGGATGCATACGTATCCAAACCAGTGCAAGCCGAAAAATTGTTTTGTGCCATAGAGGAGGCATTGAAAGATAGTAAAACTCGTATTTTTTCAGAGCCTAAAGACCCTCTAGAAGTCACAGGTAAAGAAATAATCGAAGAGCCATTGCTTCCTGTATACAAAGAAAGATTATCCCAAGCGGTAGGACAATTGGCAGATGTATTAGAGCAGGAAGATGAAGTGCTCATAGAACGATATGCGCATCAAATAAAGGATATAGCTGAAAAAATAGAGGTGATAGAACTTCGCCTCGCTGCATTCAAGATACAAATGGCAGCACGCAAGGGAAAAATTGACGAAGCGAAGATATTATTTAAAGAAGTCATTGCTGGTTATGGAAAATCATAAGGGGAGGAATTGGCATGAGAATTCTAATCGCAGAGGATGAATTGATCAGTAGAAAGTTTTTATATAAATTTTTATCGTATTATGGGGATTGTGATATTACGATCAATGGAGTAGAAGCATTAGATGCGTATATGTTAGCGGTAGATGAACAAAAGCCCTATGAGCTTATTTGTCTGGATATCATGATGCCTGAGATGGATGGAGTCACTGTTTTAAAAACTATTCGAAAGCTAGAAGAAGCGAATAAAGTAGAAAAAGATAAAAGAGTGAAGATCATTATGACCACTGCACTGCAAGATACAAAGAGTGTATATGATGCCTTTGATTTGGGGTGTGAAGCATATGCAGCCAAGCCGATCGACATCGACAAGATGCAAGAAGTGATAAAAAAACTGGGGCTGATCCAATAAAAACAGATCCCCGACAAAGTGTCGGGGATCTGTTTTTATAATGTAATCTCTAGGAGTAAACTTGCCAAGGGTGGAAGTTGTAGATGGAGTAAGCCAGCTTGCATACTTGCTTGTAGTGGATGATCAAATATTTCTTTGATCGTGCTATGATCTTGGGCGCCTAGAGCACCTATTGGAATTTGGACTGATGTCGGATGATCATCTTGAGATACGACGACTACATAAGCTTTGGTGTCGGTAAAGCGGGTGTAGGAGATTACATAGTCTTGTGCATACAGGATTTTAAAGCCTCCATTTTGCAGTGCTTCTTGTTCACGTTTTAGATGAGCTAATGTACGATATAGATCATAAAAATCTTGATTTTGTTTTTCTTCTTTCCAAGGCATAGGATATCGGCAGCCTTCTACGGATAAAATATGCCCGTCGATGCCTACTTCATCCCCATAGTAGATATTGGGTGTGCCGGGGAATGTGAATAACATCATGACAGCACCTCGATAGCTTTCAAAGGGTACAGCAGGGTTGTTGTGTAATCTGGATATATCATGACTGTCAAACAAGTTGAATTGTACACTGGCAATCTGGTGAGGGAGTCTAGCTATTTTTTGCATAAACATGCGGGCTAGGTCCTTGGCATTACGTTTTGTAGAGTGAAAGTCATATTCTTTACGAATGTCTAAAAAGCGATCTAGTTCCCCGACGAATTGTCGTACAGGGCGCGCAAAACCATAGTAGTTCATAGATGAATCCCATTCATTGCCCATCAAAAATTCACAATCATCTGTCCAAGCTTCTCCCAGTATATATGCTTCTGGATTTACTTCGCGAATATTTTGGCGGATTTCTGGCCACACATCGTGCTGCATCTGTAATTTGTCCATACGCGCCATTGTGTTTGCCACATCAAAACGCCAGCCATCAATGTTATAAGGTGGTTTCAACCATTTCTTTACGACAGAGTCTTCAGAGCGATAAATAATATCTCGCAGTGTGTCAGAAGTATAATTCAGTGTAGGTAGAGTATCTACTCCAGCCCAAGCATGATATTTATTATTTTCATCAAAATAATAATACTTGCGTTCTTTGGCATCGGTATTATGATAAGCACCTACTTCTTCCGGGAAAAAGAGGGTTTCTTTATTAAACCATTTATGTGCTGTACCGGTGTGATTGACAGACATATCTACAATAAGCTTCATGTCATTTTCATGAAGTGCATCCATCAAATCAGCAAAAGCTGGATCTCCACCCAGATGAGGATCTACCATGAAATAATCCAAGCAGTCATATCGGTGATGCGTAGCCGCATAAAAAATAGGGTTGATATAAATGGCATTAACCCCTAATCCCTTTAGATAGGGTATTTTTTGTTTTATTCCTTCTAAGTCTCCACCGAAAAAGTCTAGGCAAAAAGATTCGACATATTCTCCAGGTGTTTCATCCCATTCTTTTCGCGTGGTGGGATGATTGTCAAAGGTATACTCATTATCTTGTACAGCATTTTTAGGATTTCCACTGCAAAAACGATCGGGAAAGATCTGATAAAATACGGCGGATGTAATCCAACTAGGGGGCTTGTATCCCGCGACAATGCGAAAGTCATATTCTTCAGTGGGAGGGTAAGTAGTTAGTTCTAGTTGGGTATAGTAATACGTTTCTTTAGGGGTGGCAATATAAAAATGATAATTGATCGTAGATTGAGATATTTTCAAGTCACAGCTATAATATGTGAAAGCCCCTGTGGTTTCACTTTCTGTCATAGGAATTAAATGCTCATCGCCATTGACAGTACATCGTAGAATGATACGGTGGATCGGTGCTTCTGATAGGACGCGAAGACGAATCGTTACCACTTCATCTAAATTAGGGGTCGGATTGCTTACATAGGATGCAGAGCCATCAGAATAAATACTATCTTGCCATTTGCATTTCATAAAGTCTTCCTCCTTATGCATAACTTTTATCTACAGTATGTTTTATACCCAATTATTTATAAGACAACCATCTTTTTAAAATAAAAGAGTTACTGCGTTGATCCATAACACGAATACGTATGGATCAATGCGGTAACTCTTTTAGATGTGTGATCTTATATG
>CALKRZ010000086.1 GCA_937989765.1 uncultured Clostridia bacterium
ATACATTATCATTTCACATTTCCATGCAGATCATATCGGGGGGCTTAAAGATTTTCCAAATGCACAGTTTATTTGCTCACAAAAAACTTTCCATAAAATCATTTATAAGAAAAGCTTTCAAGCATTCGGAGAGAATCCTCCGCCACGCCACAGTGTATTAACCATCCGTCGGAACTTGAACGCCTACGGATATCAGAAGTTACTCCTCCACTTGCAGCAGTGGGGGGCTTATGTCGGATGGTTAAAACAAGGCTTTCTCCCAGGTCTTATCCCCAATGATTTTGAGAAACGATGTAGTTTTATAGAAGATACCAAACAGGTCGACATTTCACAAGACTTATCTCCTTTCAAGATCGGCTATGATCTCTTTGGTGATGGAAGTATCACTGCCGTTTTTTTGCCTGGTCATGCACATGGGCAAATAGGGATCTATGCTCACCATCAAGACCAACCCTATTTCTTTATTGCAGATGCCTGTTGGACAAAAGCTTCCTATCAACAGAACATTCCACCTTCTATGGGTGCATTTATGATTTTTGATCATACTATAGACTATTTGGCTACCTTAAAAAATCTTCATCTTCTTCATAAATACAAACCAGAAATTCATATTATTCCACTTCATGGAGATAATAGGGGGGCAACCTAATGAAACAAGTCTTCACTATTCTTTGGCATTATTTATCTGTAAAATGGCAATTTCCTTTCTCCAGTAGATCTGTTTTTTTGCAGTGGCAAGATCGCAAAGTACAACATTTTTTACGTACCATCGTTCCCAAATCTGAATTTTACACGAAACTTTACCAAGGATATGATCTGAGAGATTGGAAAAATCTTCCTATCATTGACAAAACTATGATGATGGAGCATTTTGACCATTTGAACACTGTCGGCATCCGAAAAGAGGAAGCCTTTCAAATTGCTTTTGAAGCAGAAACCTACCGAGATTTTTCAAAAAGTATTTCAGATATAACTATCGGACTTTCCTCTGGTACTTCAGGCAATAGAGGTATTTTCATAGCAAGTAAAAAAGAACGGTTACAATGGGCTGGCGTTATATTAGGTAAGCTGCTCCCAAAATCTATTTTACACAAGCAAAAAATTGCGTTCTTCTTACGCGCTGACAGCCAGTTATATCAATCTGTCCGATCCAATCGCATTCGGTTTGAATTTTTTGATCTATTGCACCCAATTGCTGAGCATATCCAGAAATTAAATCACTATAAGCCCACTTTATTGGTAGCGCCTCCCTCCATGCTTCGGATTCTGGCAGAACAAAAACAAAAAGGCAACCTACTCATTGCACCTAATAAAATCATATCTGTAGCAGAAGTATTAGATCCTCTAGACGAAATCTACATCAAAGAACAATTCCAACAAATCATTCACCAAGCGTATCAATGTACAGAAGGATTCTTAGGCGCTACTTGTAAGTATGGTACTCTTCATCTAAATGAAGACTTTGTAGCTATTCAAAAAGAATACTTGGATAAAAATTCCGGGAAATTTATCCCCATCATTACAGACTTTTCTCGGACTTCCCAACCCATCATTCGATATCGACTCAATGATATATTAACAGAGCGAAAAACTCCCTGTCCTTGTGGATCTCTCCATACAGCACTTGAAAGTATCGAAGGAAGAACGGATGATTTATTCTATATCCCATCAATACAAGAAAATAAGATGATCTCCATCTTTCCTGATTTTATCCGTCGAAGCATTATTATGGCTTCCGATGAGATCCAAGAGTATCAAGCGGTCCAACTAACACCTACACAATTGACTATATACTTACGATGTCCTCATGAAAAACAAACTGAAATTCACCAAAAAGTCTCAGAGAACTTAACCCAGTTATTTGAAAGCCTTACTTGTATTCCACCTGATATTCTTTTTAAGGAGTATACTACGCCTCCACCCAATGGAAAGAAATTAAAACGTATACTATGTCTATACAGTTTAGATTTTATTCCGTCCCATAAGGTATAAAAAGGTCAGTATTGCTATAGAATTCATTCTACGGCAATACTGACCTTTTTACTCCTTAGGATCCTATCACAGTTGAAAACTCACTCTCCTAAGCTTCTCTACATTATATATTGTCTATCTTATGTACGAAGCACCTTATATTCACTCTGATCCCAATATACTTGACTTACAATAGCTAAATCAGGATATTCCAATAAATTTAGTTCATATTGAACTTTTTCTTGCATCTTAGGATTGAAAATAACCCGTAACACAGGCTTCATCAAATTAACTTTTTGATTTTTAACCACAATAGCCACCAAACCATTGGTTAAAATCACAATAGTCCCTAATGGATAGGCTGCTACATTTTCCAAGAAAACATCTAAAAGTTCACTATCAAATTGTTTCCCGGCACTCGCTTTCATCAGTCGTATACACTCTGCTGTGGGCATACCTTTTTTATACACCCGTTCTGAAGTCATCGCATCAAAAGCATCGCAGATCGCACAGATTTTAGCGCCCTCATGAATTTTATCTCCTGTAAGCTGCAGAGGGTATCCTGTACCATCTACCCGTTCATGATGCATAAGAATCGTGACCTTTGTGATGGGTGCTACTAGAGGGCTATCTTTAAATACCTCGTATCCATACAAAGCATGATTCTTCATCTCCTCCATTTCTACATCTGTCAGGATTGTCGGTTTATTAAGAATCTCTTTGGGTACTTGAATTTTTCCAAAATCATGAAGTAAGCTGCCCATGGCGATTTTTTGAACCACATCTTGTGCCATGCCTGCTTTACTGGCTGTTAATGCTGCTAGTACACATACATTTACACTATGCTGAAATGTATAGCTATCGTTGGTTTTAATATCGTGAAGGTCATAGATCATATGACTTGAAGATAAAATGTCTTCCACAATTTTATTCACGATCCCCGCAATATTTTCTACATCTACA
>CALKRZ010000087.1 GCA_937989765.1 uncultured Clostridia bacterium
AAATTGTTTATACTTTCTTTGAAAGATAGTATAATAGCAGTAGATTTTTATCAAAAAATGCATGTAAATAGAGAGATATAAATATAGGGGGGATACTGTGAATTCTATTATTTTAGAGTATCTAAAGTCACTTAAAAAAAAGACAGTTTCTCTGGACGAGCTTACAGCTCTTTTCACAGGAAAAACTACATACACGGAGTTTGCCTCATACATAGAAGAGTTAAACGGAGAAAATATACTGGCACCCATCAAAGCGAGGGGGAGGAATGTAAAAAATCCCTCTCTTTTTTATGCCTACAAAGTAAATACACACCTTTTACATAAGGATTTGATAGAAGAGATACAAAATCTTCAACTACAGCTCAAAAATAACATATCTCTCAGTGCCTACTATCGTCTAAATAGGGAAAGCTTTAAAAAAGATTTGCCATGGATCATGAAAATCGATGCATTTTTATCAGAAAAAGGCTTTCCAGTAGAGGAAGTTTGTACGCCAGAGCGTTCTTTTCAACTGGTTTCAGATGAAAAATGGATCGATCAAAAAGGTGGAAAGAAGCTTCTTGAAAGATTGAAAATATGGGATGATTTGAAGATCACTTCTATACCTGATCCTCTGATGCTCTATATTAATCCACTTGTGCTAAGAGAAAAAGTACAGAAGCATCTGATCATAGAAAATAAGGCGACATTTTATGCAGTAAGTGATATGATTACAAAGACCTCTTTTGCGACAGTGGTGTATGGCTGTGGCTGGAAGATAGCAGGCAGTATGCATACACTTCCAAAGCAGCTTTCACTAGAAGATCGTGTGCATAAGTATTACTACTTTGGAGATCTCGATTATGAGGGTCTTTCTATATGGGCTCATGTAAAAGAATCTGTTAACGCGATCCCAGCTGTTCCTTTTTATGAAGCATTGCTGCAGACATCCTGTGCCTATGGGAAAACGACTCAGCGGAAGAATGAAAAAGCACTGCAACTTTTTTCATCTTTTTTTGATGAAGAATATAGAATGAAAATCAATAATACGCTAGAAAGTGGTGGGTACTACCCACAAGAAACACTTTCAAAAGAAGTACTACATAAAATATGGAGGACTGCTTCATGGAAATAAAGATATCATCCATCGTGGAAAATTACAAGGATAGAATGCAGCGGTTGGCTCTTTTTGATGTGCTGTATAGCTTGCAAAATAAAAAGCAGAAGGACAGAAAAGGACATGAGATTGATTATTTCAATCTTGGACTTTTGGCACTGCTTTTCTTTTTTGAAAATATGCTAATCAGAAATAAAAAAGCAGGGATCATGGAGTTAGCTACATTTTACAAACAGATCAATACAGAAGAAATGGATCTTCTAGAAGATGATTATATAAAAGTGGCTAAAATAGTCATAGAAACCTTTCGTCCTCCCGCTGGCAAACGAAATATACGGACATTTTATAACTGGGAAAGTCGGCAGACGGATCAAGTGCAGCATTCTATACTGAAGGCAAATACGTATGATATAGCTAGCAATACACAGTATTATGTACTCGATGAGGATGGGCTAGAATTACTCTTTGCGACCAAAGAATATTATTCGGAATTTCAACTTTCTATCAATCAACTTCTTTTACGAAAACAATTGGAGAAAGGAGAATTTGCTGGCGCTTTGAGGCAGATTGATGAAATGCGCATTGACGTCGATGTGCTGCATCAAAGAATGATAAAGATAAAGCACGAAATACATAGAAATATTATATCAGATGACACGTATGATCGGTATAGGACAATCGTGGAGGATAGTAATGGTCGTCTCCACAGAGAGCATGAGGAATTCAATGAACTTCTCACGTTTGTACGAGAAATGCGTTCGCGTCTAAGTTATGAAAGGACTTCTTTAAAAGACCAAAAATCCTATGAATATATCATGAAAATAGATAAAGAACTGCAAGAGGTTCATCATGAGCACAGCAAGCTGTTAAGTGAAAGTATCACATTGAAAACATCAGCCTTGCAGGCCGCTCGTGAGTCTCTTTATTATGCAGGGATCAATTCTTTTAATTTTAACCAAGAAATCACATCACGATTTATATCCGCACCGCTGCCGGTGGAAGCAGCAAGAACGCTGATCAATCCTTTTTTACATCTAGAACAGGCAAGTGTATGGTCTCCACTGACGGTATTTGCACAACAGCGTATAGAAAATAGAGAAAGAGAACAGTCTTCACAGGAGTTTTTAGAGCTTTCTAATGAGGAAAAACAAAAAATAGAGATTTCTACACAAAGTAGTAATTTTGCAAATATCATGAAGCATATACTGGAAAGCTGCAATCAAGATATTTTTGACATTAAGACTGTGGTAGAGCGATTCAAAAAAGAAAAACCAAAAGTACTATACCACCGTTCCTTTTATGATCTTTTTATCATATTGCATCAGCGTTCCCCAGTGATCATCACAGGGCAAGTAGAAAAATCAAAAGGAACTGTACTAGAAGGGGTAATAGAATTTTTGCATCCTCTATACAAAGATATCCTAATACAAGAGGATGTCGGAATCATAAAAGGAACGGAGAGATACAGTATACAAAATATGGTGATCAACTTGAGGAGGGAACCAGATGGTCTATGATCACGAGCAGATCATGAAAGCCTTTCAAATATACACAAAACTAAGCATGAATGGGATCGCAGAAAAAGAAGACTGCCGTATTTTTCTTGCAGATGATGAGATTCGGGGACTGGTAGAACAGTTTGCCAGTGCAGTTGGATGTACGGTTTTTACGGCAGGAGACAAGCTGTATTTTATCCCCAAAGCCCAAAATAACTTTTTTCATGTGACCAATGAAACGATCAAGAAAAATTGGTTGCCTGCACGTGCCGATAATGGGGATATCTATCTTCTCTATATCGCCATCATTGTGCTGTTTGGAGAGTTTTATGACAGCTATCAGACGATAGAATGTACAAGAGATTTTATTTCTATAGGGGAATGGCTGGACAAGCTGTCAGAGCGATTGGCTGTGATTGACAGTATGGATCAAGAGCAGCTGAAACTATATGAAGCAAAGTATAAATATAATTGGATATCTGTGATAGAGAAATGGAACTCTGTTAATGATATTAGTGAAAGCTCCAAAACACAAGATGCCAGGACGGTTAGTAGGCTATCTTTTTTGAATACATATAAAAATTTCCTCATCGGGCAGGATCTTGTTCGTGAGATCGGGAACCAAGAGATCGAGCTGACGGAAAAAGCAAAGATCATTATTCAGAAGTATTATATGGAAGAAGAATATAATAGAGGATTATTAAGCTTTATTTATAGTGTAGAGAATGTAAAGACAGGGGGTGAATAAAATGCCTAGTATATCCAAAATAAGATTCACCAATATCATATATGATAAAGGAAGCAAACGGTATAATGATGATATATTTTACTTTGACGGCTGCAATGGCGCATTCATATTAGAAAATGGGGGAGGCAAAACTGTATTTATACAGACCGCTCTACAGGCGATCATTCCCCATGCTGAAATAGCAGGCAGAAAAGTAAAAGAAACATATCAATTAGAGGGAAGCTGTGCTCATGTAGCGATCGAATGGATAGTAAATGAACGTCCTAGAAGATATGCCCTGACAGCAGTCACACTATATATGACGCCAAAGGGTATCGATTCCTTACGGTTTGTCAATGAATATGGTGAGGGAGATCATCACGGGATCGAAAACCTTCCTTTTATAAAGCTTTCAGCAGGGGGGAAAAAGAGGCCTGCCGGAAAAGAAGAAATGAATGAATACTACCAGAGTATGAAAAGTCGAAGCATGAATGCACAGACCTTCCAGACGATTTCCTCTTTTGAACAATATATCGAAGAGAAGTATAAGATCATACCCGCAGAATGGCGAAGTATTGCAGTGATCAATAAAGCAGAGGGTGGAGTCGATAAGTTTTTTGCGGACTGTGCGACTACAGGGCAGTTGGTAGATCGCTTGATTATTCCTTCTATCGAAGAAGTGATGTCAGGAGAGGGCGATAAACAATTTTCCGATACATTCGAAAAACAGAGAGAGCATTTTAAAGAGTATAAACGATTAAAAAAGCAGATCGAAGAATGTAGTCTTATAGAAGAAAAGATGCAAAGGTATATCCACGTATATGAAAAGCTTTATGGTGAAAGTTATGCATATACTTCAAAAAAGACAGAAGGAAAAGGACTTTACAATGTAGCCTGTGAAGAACGAGATCAAAATGAAAAAGAGCTAATAAGACTGACTGCACAGGCCCAAGAAAATGCGGAGCACTT
>CALKRZ010000088.1 GCA_937989765.1 uncultured Clostridia bacterium
AAATAGTTTGTGAGAAGATATATTCTACCTCCGTATGAATTTTTTGCACAATCCGATGGATAGATAATATTTTCCCATGTCCATGACAGCAAGGGCAGGATGATAAGAGCAAAGCAGATAAGGGTTCACTGGTTTTTTTTCTAGTCATTTGTACTAAACCTAGTTCAGTCATACCTACTACAATCGTTTTTGTGCGATCTCTTTTTAATGCATTTTCCAATCTTTCAAGCACACGTTTTTTTTCTAGTTCAAGTTTCATATCGATAAAATCAATAACGATAATTCCAGATATATTTCTTAGACGCACTTGCTTTGCAACTTCATCCGCAGCTTCCAAATTTATTTTCATGACAGTTTGTTGCAAATTTTTTGTTCCTGTATATTTTCCAGTATTCACATCAATTACAGTTAAAGCCTCCGTTTGTTCAACGATAATACTTCCACCACTTTTTAACCATACATGCTTTTGCAACGCTTTATCGACTTGCTTTTCAATAGAATAATAAGAAAACATATCATAATGCGCAGTAAAGAGAGAAACTTTATTTTCATTATGAGGAGACTTTGCCACCACTGCTTCTCGTATGCGATCATATTCCTCTTGATCATTGGTCACTATGCCAGCAATATCATCAGTTAAGAAATCTCTTACGACGCGTAAGCCTGGGGCTATATCTTTATACACAATACTGGGAGCGGCAATATATTGTCCTTGCTGCCAAATCTGCAGCCACTTTTCTTGTAAAGTTTGAATCTCGACCAAAAAGTCACCTTCTGTTTTTCCAGATCCATTGGTGCGGAGAATAAGTCCACAGTTTGGAGGTTTTACCCTCAAAGCCAATTGCTTTAGACGATTTCGTTCTGATTCATGCTCAATCTTTCTTGAAATACCTATAGAGTCCTGTCCAGGTATTAATACCAAAAAGCTTCCGGGTATACTGATTTCGGTGGTTACTTTAGCACCTTTGCTTCCTGTCGGATCTTTTATAACTTGTACGAGAAGTTCGTCCCCAGGACGAATTTTTTTTGTAGGTTTTTTTGTTTTTTCTGCCACTACATCTATAGATGTAGTATTTTTGTTTTCATCTAGATATAAAAAAGAATTTTTACTATCGCCGATATTTATAAAAGCTGCCTGCATTCCAGGAAGGATATTCATAACCCTCCCTTTATAAATATTTCCAACGATTGTTTCGTGATCTTTTGGTTCAATATATAGTTCTACTAATTCTTGATCTTCCAGAACGGCAATTCGAGTCTGGTGAATATTTGCATCAATGAATATTTGTTTTATCAAAGCTGTCACTCCATTAGTAATGTTCTAAAGAGATAAATTTAGATTCGCTACATCCAAATAAATCAATTCTGTGATATTTAAGTGTATAGGGGTTATACTCCCATTGGAATATTTGATACATACTCTGCATCACCAATTCTGGCTTTAGATTTTGTTTGCTGCCTGCTGACAGCATGATGAGTAAGAATGTTTCCGTATTTTCTCTAACGAGTTCTATATGATGAATATCTTCACGTATGTTCACTAATTTTTGTTGTTTTTTAGTCTTTTTTTCAATCCATAGTTCTTGTTGTTGTAAAAATTGATCTATAAGCAGAGAAAGATCAAGAAGTTGAACAAAAGGTTCTAGTTTTACCTTATACTGTGCTCCTTCAACTTGAGCCATAGCAGATGGGTAGTTCGGTTGCAGTGTTATTGTAGAAATAATTCGAAGTCCTTCCGGCAGGGTTTTATTTAAAGCCACTGTTATTTCAGTAGGATCAATCAATTCTTTCATTTCTAGATCTATGTATTCTCCTTGACTAGTCATTCCCAAAGACAGAGGGAGTGCGAAGGATAGAATCTGATGAGGATTAAATCCTTGGGAATATGCGATAGGGAGATTAGCCCTACGAATCGCTCTTTGAAATACCCTCATCAGATCTAAATGACCGATAAATCGAATGAGATCATATTTGGAAAATCTAAGCCTATACTTCATAACAAACTCCTCCATCAAAGAATTTTGCCCCACAATGAGCACAATCTATGCGGCAATTTTCAGTAGCTTTTTCTTCCAATGCTTTTTGATGTTCTTTTTTTAAAAATGCTTTTGTTACACCGATAGAAATATGATCCCACGGAAGTATTTCATCATACGCTCGCTTACGATTTGTATAAAATTCTGGGTCTATATCCGTTTGCTGAAATGCTTCTATCCAACGAGTAAAGTGGAAATGTTCGGACCATCCATCAAACTTGCAGCCATTTTTCCATGCTGCAAAAATAACTTGCCCTATTTTTCGATCTCCTCTTGCAATGACCCCTTCCATGACGCTGAGCTTTGCATCATGATAGTTGTACTGTATTTGCTTCTTGGCTATGTTTTGTTTTACCACTCTTTGTTTTTTCGAAAACACTTCATAGGAGTCTTGTGGCTCCCACTGAAATGGAGTAAAAGCCTTTGGTACAAAACAAGAAACACTCACTACAACTGTAACTGGCTTTCCTCTACTTTCTTTTGGAATTGCATAATACTTTTCAACGATCTTATGTGCTAATTGGGCAATTCCCTTCAGATCTTCTTCTGTTTCTGTAGGAAGTCCCATCATAAAATATAGCTTGACTCTACTCCACCCACCTTGAAAAGCAAGAAAACATCCATTGAGGATTTCTTCTTCAGAAAGACCTTTATTAATTACATTTCGCATCCTCTGGGTACCTGCTTCTGGAGCAAAGGTTAAGCTGCTTTTTCGTACTTCCTGAACTTGGCTCATGAGTTCTAAAGAAAAAGCATCTACACGAAGAGAAGGCAAGGAGATATTAATCCCAGAGGTTGCACAGTGGTCCAAAAGTTTTTCGGTAAAAGGTTGTAACTGACTATAGTCACTCGTACTTAAGGATGTTAAAGAAATCTCATCATATCCAGTTGTTTGAATAAGTTTTTTTGCTTGTTGCAGTAATGTTTCTGGAGATTTTTCACGAACAGGACGATAAACCATACCTGCTTGGCAAAACCGACATCCTCGAATACATCCTCTAAACACCTCTAGGACGATACGATCATGAACTGCTTCAATCAACGGAACCAGTAATTTATCTGGATAGTATGCAGTATTCATATCTTTAATAATCTGTTTCTTGATTTGTTTCTTTGCTTTCGGATGGAGTGGAGTGAATTCTTCAATGGTACCATCACAATGATAGGAAACAGAATAAAATGCAGGAACATATACCCCTTCCACATCCAATAGCTTTTCTAAAAACTGTTGTCGGTTACCGCCCAGTTTTTTGTGTTCTTTATATAATTCTATAATATCCCCTAAGACCACTTCCCCTTCTCCTATATAAAAGAAGTCAATAAAGTCTGCCATGGGTTCAGGATTATAGGCACAGGGTCCTCCAGCACAGACAATAGGATCTTGTTCTGTACGATCTTTACGCCATAAAGGGATA
>CALKRZ010000089.1 GCA_937989765.1 uncultured Clostridia bacterium
ACTTTTTGTTTTTCACGAAGCTGAATACCGTATTCAGAAACTTTCTTTCTGCTTTGTCCATGTTGCCCTGGAGCATATGGTCTTTTTCCTACGGAACATTTATTGGTATAGCATCTTTCGCCTTTTAAGAATAGTTTGCCACCTTCTCTACGACAAAGTCTGCACACTGGACCTATATATCTAGCCATCTTTTTCTTACACCTCCTGATTAAACTCTTCTACGTTTTGGTGGTCTACATCCATTATGTGGAACTGGAGTAACATCTTTGATTAAAGTTACTTCGAGGCCAGCAGCCTGAAGAGAACGAATTGCCGCTTCACGACCGGATCCAGGGCCTTTTACATATACTTCTACACTTTTTAGTCCGCAATCCATGGCTGATTTTGTTGCTGCATCAGCGGCCATTTGAGCTGCGTATGGAGTAGATTTTCTGGAACCTTTAAATCCTAATTGACCAGCACTTGCCCAAGAAAGAGCATTTCCGGCCATATCCGTTAATGTCACGATCGTATTATTAAATGTGGATTGAATATGCGCTTGTCCACGATCCACATGTTTTTTGTCACGGCGTCTACGAGTAGTCGCTCTTTTAACTGGTTTTTTAGCCATTACCTAAACCTCCTTCTCTACATTATTTCTTCTTGTTCGCCACAGTTCTTCTCGGACCTTTTCTAGTTCTTGCATTGGTTTTCGTCTTTTGTCCTCTTACTGGAAGACCTCTTCTATGACGAATTCCTCTATAACATCCGATTTCCATGAGGCGTTTTATATTGAGGGCGACCTCTCTTCGCAAATCTCCTTCAACTTTTTGTGACTTATCGATAATTTCACGAAGTTTTGCTACTTCATCATCTGTTAAGTCTCTTACTCTTGTCTCTGGACTAATTCCAGCTTCTTTAACAATTCTGTTCGCGCTTGGACGGCCGATCCCAAAAACATATGTGAGACCGATTTCCACACGTTTTTCTCTTGGTAAGTCAACACCAGCAATACGTGCCATGTATACCTTGCACCTCCATAAATTTACATTGAAATCTATTTCTGACTTCTATCGATAGTTGCTTTTTTACTATATATATAAGAAATATAGGAAACAAAACACTTTTAATGTTTCATCAGCCGCCCCTTATTTCTTATTCACAAAATAACATTATAAATCAATTTGCTTCATGAATCAATCGTTTTTAGTATTTTCTTTTGTATTTTTCTTATTTCTCTTGTATTTTTATTATTTCTTCTGTATTTTCATACTTATTTTGTAAATTGCCTCTGCCCGGATGCTTGCCCCTGGCAAAAGCATATTATTGTTACCCTTGTTTTTGTTTGTGCTTTGGATTTTCGCAAATCACGAGAATACGACCTTTACGTCTGATGATTCTGCATTTTTCACAGATTGGTTTCACAGATGGTCTCACCTTCATTGTACTCGCTCCTTTCTTATCCAATACCTTTACCTATTTCGATCTCCAAATGATCCGTCCTTTGGTTAAATCATAGGGTGAAAGCTCTACCAATACTTTATCTCCAGGCAAAATTCTGATAAAATTCATACGTAATTTCCCAGAAATATGTCCTAAAATCTTATGTCCATTTTCTAATTCTACTTGAAACATCGCATTGGGTAACTTTTCAAGAACTGTTCCTTCTACTTCAATTACATCATCTTTAGACAAGGTCTCAAACCTCCTTATTTCCACTCCTAGACTTTACTATACGGTTTTAAAAATTTTCGTACATCCGCATCTTTTAGTAATAAGCCTTCTTGTATTATGCGTTTAATTTCATCTATGATATCATGTGTGATCTGCACATGCTTAATTTTTTTCTTTTTGGGATGGGTCATCTTCCTTACAGCTCCGTCTACCAAATAAACATATTCCCCTTGTTGTTCAACTATCACGAAAGGCTTTCCTTGATCCCGTCCGCTTTTAGAAAATACAACTTGCCCTATGAAATATCCAACCATGCTCTTCACCTCAATCGTGGGTTATAACAGCGTAAGTAGTTCTGGTTCACCATCTGTGATCAGTACCGTATGTTCATAGTGAGAAGAATTTTTTCCATCCTTCGTAACCACTGTCCAACGATCTTTCAGAACTCTTATCTCATATGTTCCCATATTGACCATCGGTTCGATGGCCAGTACCATTCCTTTTTCTAGTCTCGGCCCTCGGCTCTTTAGTCTATAGTTTGGGATTTGAGGTTCTTCATGCATCTGCCTGCCTACCCCATGCCCCACAAAATCTCGGACAACGGAGAATCCATGAGACTCGACAAATGCTTGAATACTGCCTCCGATTTCATGGAGATGGCATCCTGCCCTTGCATAACGAATTCCTTCATAAAAGCTTTGACGGGTAATTTGTATCAGTTTATTGGCTTCCTCTTGTATGGTACCTACCCCATGGGTTTTTGCTCCATCCCCATGATAGCCATGAATAAACGCTCCGATATCAATACTAATAATATCGCCATCTTGAATCTTCCTTGCACTAGGAATCCCATGTACTACCTCTTCATTGACCGAAGCGCATATAGAGGCTGGAAAGCCATGATAGCCTTTGAAAGATGGAGTTGCACCTTGACTGCGGATATAGTCTTCCGCTAGTTGATCCAGTTCTTTAGTAGTAATCCCAGGTCTAATTGCATTTTTTACTATTTCATGGGCGTTGGCTACAATTCGGCCTGCGATTTTCATTTTTTGTATCTGTTCATTTGATTTAATTGGAATTGCCATTAGGCGTTCTCTCCCAATGCTTCAATAATTTTTTCACTGATTTCTTCTGCATCTCCCATACCTTGTACGGTAAGGAGAATATTTTTGCTTTGGTAGTATTTGATAAGGGGCTTGGTCATTTCATGGTAAATAAGTAAACGCTTCCGTACAGTCGCTTCTTGATCATCTTCTCTTATGATCAGTGGCTGATTGCATTCATCACATATATCTTTGTGTTTTGGTTTGTGATATCGGACATGGTATGGAGCTCCGCATGCAGGGCAAACTCTTCTGCCCCCCATTCGCTTAATGATGGTTTCATCTGGGACATCCACATTGATCACACGATCAAGGTCAATACCCATAGAAATCAACGCTTCTGCTTGTGGAATCGTTCTGGGAAATCCATCCAAGATAAATCCGTTCTTGCAATCCTCCTGCAGTAAGCGTACTTCTACTACATGATTGACGAGTTCATCAGGTACCAATATTCCTTGGTCTAAATAAACCTGAATCTTCTTGCCCAATTCTGTATTTTGTTTTATATGCTGCCTAAATATATCACCTGTTGAGATTTGAGCAATATGGTACTGTTTGGACAATCCATGGGCTTGAGTTCCTTTGCCAGCTCCTGGTGGTCCTAGTAGCACTAATCTCATATTTGTTCCCCCTTTTAGGGTCGCTCCATCTAGATAGATGGGCACAGGCTGTAGGAAAATACGGCAAGTGCGCTCACTGATCAGTGAACATCCTTACCGTATCCATTATTCACTTAAGAAGCCTTTATAATGCCTCATGAGCATCTGTGACTCCAACTGTTTGACCGTTTCTAATGCTACCCCAACAACGATCAGTAGTGTGGTTCCACCAAAACCGATATTCATCTTGAATATAACAGAGAAAATAATCGGTGTGATGGCAATAAATGCGTAAAAAATAGCACCTACTAGAGTAATTCTATTGACTACTGTAGTCATATAATCTGAAGTTGGTTTCCCTGGTCTAATACCAGGTACAAATCCTCCATTTTTCTTCATGTTGTTTGCAATCTCAATAGGATTGAATACAATGGCTGTATAGAAAAATGTGAAGAATATAATCAGAAGTACATATAGACTAGCTCCAAACCAATGAGTAATTCGAAGCCATGCAATAGCTGTTTGTACTATACCCGTAGGATTAAAAAACTGGGCAATTGTTTCTGGAAACTGTAGCAGGGAAATCGCAAAGATAATGGAAATTACCCCTGCAATATTCACTTTTATGGGTATGTATGTGGATTGACCCCCATACATTTTTCTTCCTACCATTTTTTTGGAGTACTGCACAGGGATTCTGCGTTCCCCTTGCTGAATCAGTACTACAAAAGCAATAATGAGTATAAATAGTAGTAACAGAATTCCTGTTTCAATCCATCGACCGTATTGAACAAATACGCTAATGCCTTGAGGAATTCCAGATAAAATATTTACAAAAATGATAATTGAGATTCCATTGCCGATCCCTTTTTCTGTGATTTGTTCTCCAATCCACATAATAAATGCAGTACCTGCTGTCAAGGATAAGATGGCGATCACATAAGACAATATATTAGGATTAATAAGAATGCCTGCATTCTTTAATCCATAAGTAATTCCAAAGGCTTGAATAGCAGCCAAAACAACAGTTCCATAACGACTGTACTGCATGAGTTTTTTTCTGCCTTCTTCACTTTCCTTGGAAAGCTGTTCTAGCTTTGGAATGGCTACTGTCAAAAGCTGCATGATGATGGTTGCATTGATATAAGGTACAATCCCCATAGCAAAAATGGTCATATTCTTAAAAGCGCCTCCAGAGATCGCATTGAGTAGACCCAGTGCTCCCCCTTTATCTCCTAAGAAATTTGCTATAGCCGCAGAATCCACTCCAGGTACAGGTATATGTGCACCTAGACGGATTACTACCAACATCATTAATGTGTAGATTAACTTCTTTCTCAAATCCTGTATCTTCCAAGCATTTGCAAGGATTTTGAACACCTTAGATCACCTCTGCTTTTCCGCCAGCAGCTTCAATCTTTTCTACAGCGGATTTGCTAAAATAGTTCACCTGCACTGTTAATTTTTTTGTCAATTCACCGTTTCCAAGTATTTTAATACCATCTTTTGGATTATTGATGATCCCTGCAGCTTTTAGAGCACTAAGATTTACCACAACTCCGTCTTCAAAAATGTTCAAACGGTCTATGTTAAAAGTAATGATCTCTTTTGTATTACGATTTGTAAAGCCTCGTTTTGGAAGTCTTCTGTAGAGAGGCGTTTGGCCCCCTTCAAATCCAGGTCTTACACCTCCACCGGAGCGTGCTTTCTGACCTTTATGACCCTTTCCGGCTGTTTTACCATTTCCGGAACCGTGACCTCTACCTTTTCTCCAGTTTTGTTCTCTTGAACCTTCTGCTGGTTTAAGTTCACTTAAGTTCATTCTTACACCTCCTTAGGATTATATTTCTTCAACCTTAATCAAGTGTGCAATTCTACGAGTCATTCCTCTAATTGCTACATTATCTTGATGCTCAACTGTTTTGTGAAGCTTGGATAATCCCAATGCTTCAGCTATTTTTCTATTTTTAGGTACAGCCCCAATTGTGGACTTTACCAATGTGATTTTTAACTTGTTAGCCACTATAAGCCGCCTCCTTAACCTAACAGTTCTTCAAGAGTTTTTCCGCGCAGTCTAGCCACTTCATCAGGTCTTTTTAGAGCTTTCAACCCTTCGATCGTTGCATTTACGACATTACGTTTATTATTGGAACCTAAGGATTTTGTTCTGATATTACGGATTCCTGCAAGTTCTAATACCGCACGAGCAGGTCCTCCAGCAATAACACCAGTACCTTCTGCCGCAGGCTTTAATAATACAGTAGAACTTCCGAATTTGCCTAAAAATTCATGAGGAATGCTATCCGCTGTATTTCTAGGTACGTTAATCAAATTTTTCTTTGCATCTTCAATTCCTTTACGGATCGCATCTGGAATTTCTGTAGCTTTTCCAATTCCAGCTCCTACATGGCCGTTACCGTCTCCGACTACGACCAGAGCTGCAAAACGAAAATTACGACCACCTTTTACAACCTTTGTAACACGGTTGATTGTCACGACTTTCTCTTTGAGATCAAGTGTGTTTGGATCGATTTTACGACTCATCAGTTTCCCTCCTTTTCCTTGTTAGAATACAAGTCCTGTTTCTCTTGCTGCATCTGCTAACGCTTTGATTTTACCATGATAGATATATCCACCACGATCAAATACAACTTCTGAAACACCTTTATTCAATGCTCTACGAGCAACCAGTTCTCCAACTACCTTTGCTGCATCTGTATTAGAAGTAATCTCAAGCTTACCTTTTAATTCTTTATCTACTGTAGATGCAGAAGCTAATGTGTGACCTGCCACATCATCAATCACTTGTGCATAAATATGACTTTCACTTCTAAAAACTGCCAATCTTGGTCTTGCTGCAGTGCCAGTAACTTTATTACGGATTCTGCCGTGTCTTTTAGTTCTAGCCGCTGCACTCGATGGCTTTCTGATCATATGGTTTTCACCCCTTTATTATTTCTTACCTGTTTTACCTTCTTTTCGTCTGATTATTTCATCAGAGTACTTAATCCCTTTGCCTTTGTATGGCTCTGGTGGACGTTTTGTTCTGATTTCTGCTGCAAACTGTCCCACTTTTTCTTTGTCAATTCCTTTAACAGTGATTTTGTTGTTTCCTTCAAGTATAGTTTCAATACCTTCTGGATCCATCATTTCAACTGGATGAGAATATCCTAAAGTCAAAGTAAGTTTGTTGCCAGCCTTTGCTGCTCTATATCCAACTCCATTGATTTCTAGTGTTCTAGTGTATCCATTGGTTACACCTTCTACCATGTTGGCAATCAATGTTCTTGTTAATCCATGTAAGGATTTATGTCTTTTTAAGTCGCTAGGTCTTGTAACGACTACTTGTTCTTGTTCCACTGCGATGTTCATGTCATCTACTAATTTTCTCTGCAAATTGCCCTTAGGCCCTTTCACAGTAATCATATTACCCTCTGCTAAATCAACGGTTACACCTGCTGGTATAGCTATAGGTAATTTCCCGATACGTGACATGTTCTGCACCTCCTATATGTTTCATAATTACCAAATAAATGCTAAAACTTCTCCGCCTACCCCTGCTTTTCTTGCTTCTTTATCAGACATAACGCCTGAATTTGTAGAGATAATGGCTGTTCCTAAACCACCTAATACTCTTGGCAGCTCATCTTTTCCAACATATACTCTAAGCCCTGGCTTAGAAATTCTTTTTAATCCTGAAATAACTTTTTCGTTTTTATCTTTTCCATATCGTAAGGAAATGCGAATTGTAGTTCTCGCACCATCCTGTATTGTTTCATATCCTTTGATATAACCCTCATTCACCAAAATATCAGCAATAGATTTTTTCATTTTGGACACAGGTACATCCACTGTATTATGTTTTGCAGTATTACCATTTCTGATTCTTGTGAGCATATCTGCGATTGGATCACTCATCATATCAAACTACCTCCTTCCCTTTTTACCAACTGGCTTTTCTAACGCCTGGGATTTGACCTTTATATGCTAATTCTCGGAAGCAAATACGGCAGACCCCAAACTTTCTAATATATGCATGTGGTCTTCCACAAATTCTACACCGGCTATATGCTCTAGTGGAAAATTTAGGTTCCCTTTCCTGCTTTATAATCATTGATGTTTTAGCCATGTCTTCCCTCCTTATTGCTTTCTAAATGGCATTCCGAACAGTGTCAGTAATTCACGTGCTTCTTCATCTGTTTTTGCTGTTGTAACAAAGATGATATCCATACCTCTTACTTTATCCACTTTATCGTATTCGATTTCTGGGAAGATCAACTGCTCTTTAATTCCCAGTGCATAGTTACCTCTTCCATCAAATGCATTAGGATTCACGCCGCGGAAGTCACGAACACGTGGTAGAGACAGATTAATCAGACGATCAGCAAAATCATACATTCTACTGCCTCGAAGTGTTACCTTTGTACCAATGCTCATTCCTTCACGCAGTTTAAATGCCGCTATAGATTTTTTTGCTTTGGTAATCACAGGTTTTTGTCCAGCAATGATTTGTAGATCTTTTACTGCTGCATCTAGTACTTTTGCATTGTCCTTTGCCTCACCGAGACCCATATTAATTACTATTTTCTCGATTTTAGGTACAGCCATTTTATTTTTATATGCGAATTTTTTCATCATCGCATCTACGATTTCGGTCTCGTATCTTTCTTTCAATCTATTCAAAGAATTTACCTCCCTTCACCGATTAGCCGATTACTTCTCCAGTAGATTTTGCTACTCTGTATCGAACTGCTTTTTGACGTCCGTTTCTTTCTTCCATTACAACTTTTATACCAAGACGAGTTGGTTTGCCGTTGTATAAATACATTACGTTAGAGACATGAAGCGCAGCTTCTTGATGAATAATGCCGCCCTGTGCATTGGCTCTATTTGGTTTTGCATGTTTTGTCATCATGTTCACGCCTTCTACGATCACACGGTTCTTCTTTTTATCTACGCTTAAGATTGTACCTTCTTTACCTTTATCTTTGCCAGCGATTATTTTTACTTTATCGCCTTTTTTAAGTTTGCTATTCACTGTCACGCCGTACACCTCCTTATAATACTTCTGGTGCCAGAGATAAAATTTTCATAAATTGCTTCTCTCTCAGTTCTCTTGCAACCGGTCCAAAAATACGAGTGCCTTTTGGGTTTTTATCTTCTTTGATGATAACTGCTGCGTTTTCATCAAATCTGATATAGGAACCATCCGCTCTTCTCGCACCTTTCACTGTACGCACTACAACTGCTTTTACAACATCCCCTTTTTTTACAACTCCACCGGGTGTTGCATCTTTAACCGCAGCAACAATAATATCTCCAATATGTGCATATCTTCTTGTAGAACCACCTAATACACGGATACATAATAATTCTTTTGCTCCTGTATTATCTGCTACTCTTAATCTACTTTCCTGTTGGATCATGGATAAGCCTCCTTCCGAACCAGACTATTATTTTGCTTTTTCTATGATTGATAACAATCTCCATCTTTTATCCTTGGATAACGGTCTTGTTTCCATTACTTTTACACGATCACCAATTCTACACTCATTATTTTCATCATGCGCTTTAAGTTTATATGTTCTCTTAATGATCTTTTTATATAAAGGATGTTTTACGTGATTTTCAACAGCTACTACAACGGTTTTATCCATCTTGTCGCTGACTACTTTACCCATTTTTGTTTTGCGAAGATTTCTTTCTACCACGAACGTTCCCTCCTTCCAGGAATTACTTTGCAACATTTGTTTTTTCAGTAATGATCGTCTGCACTCTTGCTATGTTGTGTTTTACATCTTTGATTCTTGCAGGATTATCTAACTGATTAGTAGCGTTTTGAAATCTCAGGTTGAAAAGTTCTTTTTTAGCAGAAACAAGTTCGATCTGTAATTCCTCGACTGTTCTTTTTCTTAAATCTTCTATAAACTTATTCGCTTTCACTACTATCACCACCCATTTCTTGTTCTGCTCTAGAAACGATTTTACATTTAATAGGCAGTTTGTGCATGGCAAGTCGAAGCGCTTCTCTTGCTTTTTCTTCGTCTACGCCTCCTAATTCGAACATGACTCTGCCCGGTTTTACAACTGCTACCCAGTATTCTGGAGAACCTTTACCAGAACCCATTCGCGTTTCAGCAGGTTTTGATGTAATTGGTTTATCTGGGAAAATTTTGATCCATACTTTCCCACCACGTTTCATATATCTAGTCATAGCAATACGGGCTGCTTCAATTTGATTGGATGTAATCCAACTTGGTTCTGTAGCTACCAGACCAAATTCTCCATAATTGATTGTGTTTCCTCGTAGTGCTTGGCCTGTCATACGACCTCTATGGACTTTACGTCTTTTTACTCTTTTTGGCATTAACATTACGCATCGCTCCCTTCCTTTTTGTCTTTGACAGGAAGTACTTCTCCTTTATAAATCCAAACCTTTACACCTGTTTTTCCATATGTGGTATCTGCTTCTGCAAATCCATAATCAATATCTGCACGCAGTGTTTGTAGAGGAATTGTACCTTCATGATAATGCTCTGTACGAGCCATATCAGCGCCACCAAGACGACCTGCTACAGCAGTTTTGATACCCAGTGCACCTGTCTTCATAGTACGTCCCATTGCTTGCTTCATTGCTCTACGGAAAGAAATACGATTTTGCAATTGTAGCGCAATATTTTCTGCTACCAATTGAGCATCCATTTCTGGTTTCTTTATTTCTACAATATTGATCATAACTTTATGCTTAGACATTTTTTGAAGTTCTGTACGAAGTCCTTCAATCGCCTGACCGCTTTTACCGATTACGATTCCTGGTTTGGCAGTGTGGATATGAATTTTTACTCTTTCAGAAGCACGTTCAATCACTACTCTTGAAATACCAGCAGCATATAATTTTGTTTTTACGTATTTTCTGAGCTTATTATCTTCTATTAAAAGGTCAGCAAAATCTTTTTCAGCATACCATTTTGCATCCCAATCCTTGATAATTCCGACTCTTAGTCCATGTGGATTTACCTTTTGACCCATACCTGACCTCCTTATCTCTCATTGAGGATGATAGAAATATGACTTGTTTTCTTTTGAATTTGAAATGCTCTGCCTTGTGCTCTCGGACGAATTCTTTTCAGCGTAGGTCCTTGATTTGCAAAAGTTTCTTGGATATATAGATTCACTGGGTCTAAGCCCTGGTTGTTTTCCGCATTTGCGATAGCAGATTTTAAAACTTTCTCGATCACTCTTGCAGCATATCTTGGTGTATACATAAGAATACTTACAGCAATAGCTGCATCTTTTCCTTTAATTGTATCCAAAACAGCCTTTGCTTTTCTCCAAGACACTCTAACAAATTTTGCTGTTGCTTGAGGTCTTCTATCTTTTTCCTGTTCATTTCTTAACTTTTTAATCTGACTTCTATGTCCTTTGGCCATTTCTAGCTACCTCCTTCCAGAACAATTAACGTACTCTTGATTTCTTTTCTGCGTCTTTTCCGTGTCCTCTATAGGTTCTTGTTAAAGCAAACTCACCTAATTTGTGGCCAACCATATCTTCTGTTACATACACTGGAACATGTTTTCTTCCATCATGTACAGCAATGGTATGACCAATCATTTGTGGGAAAATTGTAGAACGACGAGACCAAGATTTGATTACTTTTTTCTCATCATTTTTATTCATCTCTGCAATCTTGTTCAAGAGATGATCATCTGCAAATGGTCCCTTTTTTAAAGATCTACCCATGAATTATCCTCCTTCGCTCAAAGCATAATTCATAATTAATAATCCCTAATTATGAATTATGAATTGTTAATTATTTGCTTTTTCTTGTGCGAACAATATATTTATTAGAATGCTTGTTTTTCTTTCTAGTTTTAAGACCCATTGCTGGTTTACCCCATGGTGTCATTGGGCTTGGACGTCCGATTGGAGATCTACCTTCACCACCACCATGTGGATGATCTACAGGGTTCATGGCAGATCCACGCACTGTTGGTCTAACACCCATATGACGTTTTCTACCTGCTTTACCTATTGTGATCAATTCATGGTCAATATTTCCTACTTGACCCATCGTAGCTTTACAGTCGATAGGTAAAAGTCTCATTTCTCCTGAAGGTAATTTTACAGTAGCAAATTTTCCTTCTTTCGCCATTAATTGAGCAACCATACCTGCTGAACGAACTAATTGTCCGCCTTTGCCTGGCTTCATTTCAATATTGTGGATACTAGATCCGACTGGGATATTTTTCATAGGTAGTGCATTTCCTATACGAATTTCCGCATCCGCACCACTTACGATCATTTCTCCTACCTTCAATCCGAGTGGAGCTAAGATATATCTTTTTTCTCCATCTAGATAGTGAAGTAGAGCAATATTTGCAGTCCGATTTGGATCGTATTCAATTCCTGCTACTTTTGCTGGAACTCCATCTTTATTTCTTTTGAAATCGATAATTCTATATAACTTTTTAGCGCCCCCACCAATGTGACGAACAGTGATCTTACCTTGACCGTTTCTACCTGCAGTGTTTTTAACACGCACTACTAAGGATTTTTCCGGTTCCTTTTTTGTAATTTCTTCAAAGGTAGATGCTGTCATATGTCTTCTGGATGGTGTGTATGGACTATATTTTTTGATGCCCATCTTTTACACTCCTTTCAAACAGTTCTCTTATTTATGCACAACGTCTCCGTGTGTTTCTTCGTGTTATATTACATCCCTTGGAAAAGCTCGATATCCTTGCTTGCTTCTGTCAATTTTACGATCGCTTTTTTGATTTTGGATGTTTTGCCTGAAGTTGTTCCTCTTCTTTTTGTTTTGCCGGCGCGGTTCATCGTATTTACTGTATCTACTTTTACGCCTTCAAACATTTTTTCTACTGCTTCTTTAACTTGAGATTTAGTAGCTTTAGGATGTACGAGGAATGTATACTTTTTGTCAGACATTGCATTCATGCTTTTTTCTGTGACTACTGGTTTTAAAATTACATCATAGTATTTTACATCAGCCATTACACGTACACCTCCTCTAATTTTGCTACTGCATCTTTAGTCACTACAAATGTATCATATTTCAAAATATCATATACATTGATCGTGTTGACTGTTGCAGTTTTTACACCTTGAATATTTCTTGTAGAAAGGATCACATTTTGATCATTTTCTGGCATTACAATCAGTGCTTTGTTGATATTAAGATTTTCTAATACTTTTTTCATCTCTTTTGTTTTGATTGCATCTAGTGCCAAATTATCTAATACGATAATTTTGTTATCAAACACTCTGGATGATAAAGCAGATTTTAGTGCGAGTCTTTTTACTTTCTTGTTTAACTTGAAAGAATAGTCTCTTGGCTTTGGAGCAAATACAACTCCACCGCCCTTCCACTGAGGCGCACGGATGGAACCTTGTCTTGCTCTACCAGTTCCTTTTTGTCTCCAAGGCTTTCTACCGCCTCCTCGTACTTCTGCACGAGTTTTAGCGCTTTGAGTGCCTTGTCTTTGATTTGCCAAGTACTGTACAACTGCCATATGCATTACATGTTCATTGACTCTTACTCCAAAGATGGTATCATTTAAATCCATATCGCCAACTTTTTGTCCGCTCATGTTATAAACAGCTACGTTCGCCATTCCAATTCCTCCTTTCGTAGATCATTAAGCTTTTATGCTGTCTTTTAATACTATTAAAGAACCTCTTGCTCCTGGTACTGCACCTCTTATTAGTATCAAGTTTTTGTCTGCATCCACTCGTACTACTTCAAGATTTTGTATTGTTACATTTTCAGATCCCATATGTCCTGCAAGGCATTTGCCTTTCATAACTCTACCTGGGTAAGTATTTGCACCCATAGAACCTGCTGATCTATGATATTTAGAACCGTGAGACATAGGTCCTCTAGTAAAGTTGTGACGTTTGATTGCGCCTTGGAATCCTTTACCTTTTGAAACACCAGATACGTCTACTTTATCTCCTGCAACAAATACGTCTGCTTTTATTTCTGTGCCGACTTCAAATGTTTCTGCATTCTCTAGACGAAATTCTTGGATAAATCTTTTTGGTGTTACCCCTGCTTTGTCGAAGTGTCCTTTTGTTGGCTTGTTGGTTTGTTTTTCTTTTTTGTCCACAAAACCTACTTGGATCGCACTGTATCCATCATTTTTTAGAGTCTTTTTTTGAATAACCATGCATGGACCTGCTTCTATTACTGTAACTGGCACAAACTTTCCATTTTCATCAAAAATCTGTGTCATTCCTATTTTTTTAGCCATGATTGCTTTTTTCATGATCTTCGTACCTCCTATTCTCTACAGCGGATTACTATTTAATAGCTCTGCTATTTTGTAATCATTCTAGGTTAATATAAGGCATTTACTTATATAAACCGATTGGATTGTTTGAATTATTTTACGTCTACTTTGATATCTACACCTGCTGGTAGATCTAAACGCATCAGTGCATCTACAGTTTTTGGTGTTGGCATCAAGATGTCGATTAATCTTTTATGTGTTCTCATTTCAAACTGTTCTCTGGAATCTTTGTACTTATGAACCGCTCTTAAGATCGTCACGATTTCTTTTTTTGTAGGTAGTGGAATAGGTCCGCTTACCTTCGCTCCAGTTTTCTTTGCAGTATCCATGATTTTTTGTGCTGATTGATCGATTAATTGATGATCATACGCCTTTAAACTGATTCTGATTTTTTCGTTTGCCATAAAAAAAGTCCCCTCCTTTTCGCACTTTTAGTTTCAGTACGACAAGTGGTGACTGCACACGTATCCGGGTGTATCGTAATTTCATACACATGTTTATAAACGCATTTATAAACAATCTTATCCGATATAGTACAGTGACCTTGTCGCCCGTTTCTCGAACTGGACATCGCTCCGTGAAAATTTCTCCTTACTCTCGTTAGAAAATAAGCAACCTTTCACTTCATCACTCTTATGTCACAACATGAAACAGTATACTATATAGAATTTAAAAATGCAAGGGGTTTTTAAATATTTTTTTAGAGAAATGAATAGGTTTCCGTTTTGGGGGAGGGGCAGTTCTTCCGGCACCTTTAAAAGTGGGCTTTG
>CALKRZ010000090.1 GCA_937989765.1 uncultured Clostridia bacterium
TAAAAAAATCATTGATTGATCATTATATTAATCAAAAGTATTAACAAAATGTAGTTCCATCAAATTCCAACAAAAAACGCTAATATTTTTTCTCATCCGTCATATAATAGTATCATGGAGGTGATAAATATGGCTAGAAACAGTAAAGCAGTTCCACAAGCAAGAGCCGCTTTAGATCAATTCAAATATGAAGTAGCCAATGAACTTGGAGTTCCATTAAAGCAAGGTTATAATGGAGATTTAACATCCGCTCAAAATGGTTCTGTTGGTGGATATATGGTCAAAAAAATGATTGAAGCACAAGAACAGCAAATGGCAAATGGAACACCAACTAGATAATTCTACTCATTAAGATATAGGATCCATATAAGAAAAAGAGACAGTACGCTACTGTCTCTTTTTCTTATGTAGTAGTTTCATGTTTTTTGGTATAATATAATAAATAAACAAAACAAATAAATAATGGAAGTAGGTGAGAATATGATCATTGGAACTTGTAAGGTATATCTTACCGCAGAATGGGTATATTCCTTAAAAGATAAAAGAATGGTAATAAAAAGCATGATTGATAAAATCAAGCATCGCTTTAATGTATCCATTGCAGAGATTGAGAATCAAGATGTGCATCGATCTATTGTGATTGGTTTTGCTTGTGTAAGTAATGATACAAGACATGCAGATAGTATGATTCAAACTATTCTTCATTTTATTGAAAGAAATACCGATGCAGTAGTAGATGATGTTATCATTGAGATTTTATAAGAAAGGGATAAACACGAAAAACATATAGATTTTATAATATCAATATGTTATAATCAAGAAATGGTTAATAGAATGGCAATTTTATGCAAATTGCTTTCTGTTCTAATAAATTATACATGTAAGGAGGAACTGTTTTCATGAATACGAAAATAGAAAAACTGGAAAATAACAGTGTAAAGTTGACAATTGAGGTAGATACAGCTCGATTTGAGGAAGGTATGCGGTATGCTTACAATAAAAACAAGGGAAATATTAATATTCCTGGATTTAGAAAAGGGAAAGTGCCAAGACAAATGATTGAAACGCAGTATGGTCCTGAAATCTTCTATGAAGATGCGATCAATCATGTGATCCCAGATGCCTATGAAGAGGCTGTTAAAGAAACTAAGCTGGATATAGTATCTAAGCCAGAAATAGATGTAGAACAAGTGGGAAAAGGTAAAAACCTTATTTTTACTGCTATTGTAACGATTAAACCAGAAGTAATCTTAGGACAGTATAAAGAAGTAGAAGTAGAGAAAACATCCGTAGAAGTAGCAGAAGAAGAAGTAGAAGCAGAACTGAAAAAAGTGCAGGAAAAAAATGCAAGACTTATTACAGTTTCCGATCGTGCTATACAAGATGGAGATATTGTTACGATTGATTACGAAGGATTTGTAGATGGAGTAGCTTTTGAAGGTGGTAAAGGGGAAGACTATGATTTAACCATTGGTTCCCATACATTTATTGATACATTTGAAGAGCAACTGATCGGTAGAAACTTAGCAGATGACCTAGAAGTACAGGTTACATTCCCAGAACAATATCAAAGTGAAGAATTGGCAGGCAAACCAGCAGTATTTAAAGTTGAAATCAAAGATATCAAGATAAATGAATTACCAAACCTAGATGATGAGTTGGCTAAGGATACATCAGAATTTGATACGTTAGATGAATATAAAGCAGATATAAAGGATAAACTGTTAAAACAAAAAGAACATACAGCAAAACATGAAAAAGAGCGTAAAGTACTTGAAAAGGTAGTAGCGCGTACAGCTATGGAAGTACCTGCTGTGATGATTGAGCAGCAAATGAGTCAAATGTTAGAAAATGCGGGCATGAGAATGAAAAACCAAGGGTTCCAGTTAGAACAATTTTTACAATACACAGGACAAGATATGGACAGCTTTAAAGAAAGCTTCCGAGAAGAAGCAGATTTTAATGTGAAAGCTCGTTTAGTGCTGGAAGCAGTTGTAAAAGCAGAAAATATCGTGGCATCAGACGAAGAATTTGAAGCTGAATTAGAAAGAATGGCACAAAGCTACAATATGGAAGCAGATAAGTTAAAAGCAGCTGTAAAAGATCATGAAAAAGAAGCGATGAAACAAGATATTCAAGTACATAAAGCACTAGAATTTATAGTAGAACAAGCAAAGGAAATGGAATAAGTTTAAAGATTATTACGTATGATAAAATGGTAGGAGGGATAGATATGAGTCTAGTGCCTATGGTTGTAGAACAAACCAATCGTGGAGAACGATCATACGATATATACTCAAGACTATTAAAAGACAGGATCATTTTTTTGAGTGAAGAAGTCAATGATGTAACGGCGAGTCTTGTAGTTGCACAGCTTTTATTTCTAGAGGCAGAAGATCCTGATAAGGATATTAACTTTTATATCAATAGTCCTGGAGGATCGGTTACATCAGGTTTTGCCATTTATGATACGATGCAGCATATCAAACCAGATGTATCCACTATTTGCGTGGGTATGGCTGCTAGTATGGGCGCATTCTTATTATCAGGAGGCGCAAAGGGAAAACGATTTGCTCTGCCTAATGCAGAAATTATGATTCATCAACCCTTAGGCGGAGCCAGAGGGCAAGCAACAGATATTCAAATCCATGCAGAACAAATATTGAAAATCAAAAAGACACTGAATGATATATTGAGTCAGAATACAGGTAAGCCTTTAGAGCAAATCCAAAGAGATACAGAAAGAGATTTCTTTATGAGTGCGAATGAGGCCAAAGAATACGGCCTTGTGGATGCAGTGATTATGAAAAGAAAGTAAAGCAACTTCAAAAAAAAATTTGCAAAGTTTTTATTTTCAGTTGCCTAATGTTTAAGAAGAGGTGAGAAAATGGCTTCTCGATATGAAGAAAAAAAACAGCTTAAATGTTCTTTTTGTGGAAAAACGCAAGAGCAAGTAAGAAGATTAATCGCAGGGCCTGGTGTATATATTTGTGATGAATGTATTGAGCTCTGTGCTGAAATTATCGAAGAAGAATTTGAAGATATGCCTGCAAGTGCAGAAATGTCTAATATTCCTAAGCCGAAGTCTATTAAAGAAGTACTAGATCAATATGTAATCGGTCAGGAACAAGCCAAAAGAGCATTGGCTGTTGCTGTATATAATCATTACAAAAGAATCCATGCAGTGGATAAGAATGATGATATAGAGCTGCAAAAAAGTAATATTATGATGGTAGGACCTACAGGCGTCGGGAAAACTTTGCTAGCACAAACTTTGGCTAAGTTACTAAACGTACCCTTTGCTATTGCAGATGCTACGTCCCTTACAGAAGCAGGATATGTAGGAGAAGATGTAGAAAATATTCTACTAAAACTCATACAGGCTGCAGATTATGATATCGAAAAAGCAGAACATGGCATTATTTATATCGATGAAGTGGATAAGATTGCTAGAAAGTCTGACAATCCTTCTATTACACGGGATGTAAGTGGTGAAGGCGTACAACAGGCATTACTTAAGATTTTAGAAGGGACTGTAGCTTCTGTACCTCCGCAAGGAGGCAGAAAGCACCCTCATCAAGAATTTATTCAGATCGATACGACCAATGTTCTATTTATCTGTGGTGGTGCATTTGATGGTGTAGATAAAATTATCCAAGCCCGTATTGGCAAAAAAACGATTGGATTTGGAGCAAAAATTGAAAGTAAAAACGAAAAAAATGTAGGCGAATTGCTTAAAAACCTTTTACCTCAAGATTTGTTGAAATTTGGTCTAATACCTGAATTTGTAGGTCGGCTCCCTGTACTGGTTACCCTAGAAAACTTAGATGAAAGTGCTTTGATTCAGATTTTAACTGAGCCAAAAAATGCATTGGTAAAACAATATAAACGTCTGTTTGAAATGGATGATGTATTATTAGATTTTGAGGAAGATGCATTGCAAGTAGTGGCAAAGAAAGCCATCGAACGAAGTACAGGTGCTAGAGGGCTTAGGGCGATCCTAGAAGAGGTTATGACAGATGTGATGTATGATATTCCTACCATGGAATTTGCAGAAAGATGTGTCATTACTAAAGATACGATTGAATCCAAAAAAACCCCAGAGATTATTATCAATGAAAATAAGCAGCCCATAAAAAAAAGCAAAAAGAAAAGAAGTAAGCGTGGAGAATCCGCTTCTTAAAAACAATAAATAAAGGCATAGCCCCTAGGGGATATGTCTTTATTTATTGCATCTAAGAAAAAGTATATATTTGCCTTACCACATGCTTTTGGTGAGATGCAATTTATTACTATCTATTGATTCTTTTTAAATCATAGGGTATTAAAAACTGACATCTGTTTATACTATAGATAAACAGTGACGTTTGATTTGCCGAATTTTATTCATCAAGGAATACACAGATAGGAGAGATATGATGGGATTAAACAGTGTTATTATGGGACTGCAGTTAGTTTTTACGATCATTATCGGATTATATTTTTTTAACTTACTAAAATCACAGCAAGGTACCAAAACATCTATTGACAGAGAATCAAAGAAAGAAATGGAAAAGCTAAAAAAGCTAAGGGATATTCAACTGTCAGAACCCTTATCAGAAAAGACAAGACCCAACCGTTTTGATGAAATTGTAGGTCAGCAAATGGGATTAAAAGCTTTGAAAGCAGCATTATGCGGCCCCAATCCTCAACATGTGTTGATTTATGGCCCTCCAGGAGTAGGAAAAACTGCAGCAGCTCGAGTCATTCTCGAAGAAGCAAAAAAAGTAAGTATGTCACCTTTTAAATCAGAAGCTAAATTTATAGAAATGGATGCCACAACATTGCAATTTGATGAGAGGGGTATTGCAGACCCTTTGATTGGATCTGTACATGATCCTATTTATCAAGGGGCAGGCGCTTATGGTAGTGCAGGTATTCCACAACCAAAACCAGGTGCTGTGACCAAAGCCCATGGAGGAATTTTATTCATTGATGAAATAGGCGAGTTACATCCCATTCAGATGAATAAGCTTTTGAAAGTATTAGAAGATCGCAAAGTATTTCTTGAAAGCTCTTATTACTCTACAGAGGATGTAAATATTCCAAGACATATTCATGATATTTTTCAAAATGGTCTTCCAGCTGATTTTCGCTTAGTAGGGGCTACGACAAGAATGCCAGAAGAAATACCACCAGCCATCCGCTCACGTTGCACAGAAGTCTTTTTTCGCTCTTTACGACCAGTGGAAATAGAAAAGATTGTAGAGAGTGCAGCTCAAAAAGGAGGATTTACCATTGATAAAGAAGTAGCAGGCTTAGTAGCTACCTATGCCTCTAATGGAAGAGATGCTGTCAATATCGTACAAACCTCTGGTTGTATTTCTATTATTGAGGAGAGAGATCATATTGCGGTAAAAGATGTAGAGTGGGTTTTGGAGTTTGGACATTATAGTCCGAGACTAGATAAAAAGGTAAATCAAAATCAGGTGGTAGGATGTGTCAATGGTTTAGCTGTATATGGCACAGGAATGGGATCTATTTTAGAGATAGAAGCCATAGTCAATAAAGTGCAGGAAAGAGGGAGTGGAACTTTTACTGTAACGGGCATCATTGAAGAAGAAGAATTTAATAAAGGTAATGGTAAAATGAAACGGAATAGTACCGCGAGGGCTTCCGTTGAAAATGTATTAACTGTGCTCAATAAAATTACAGGAATCCAATCTAAGGATTATAATATCCATGTTAATTTTCCAGGAGGTATGCCTGTAGATGGACCATCAGCAGGTATTGCTGTATTTATTGCATTATACTCTGCTCTGCTGAATAAAGAAATCGGAAGTAAAATAGCAATGACAGGAGAAATATCTATTAAGGGAAGGGTTCATCCAGTAGGGGGGGTGCATAGCAAGATTGATGCGGCTGTAGAAGCAGGGATTGAAAAGGTTTTGATTCCTAAAGATAATTGGCAAAAAAGTTTTGAAGACTATAAAATAAATGTAATTCCTGTACAAACTATAGAAGATGTAATCAAAGAAGTATTTGAAGAATGCTTTGCTACAGTACCCAATACGAATATAAGTACACAGGCAGGAATTTTAACAGCACAGGGTATATAAAAGAGCAGTTTTTTCTGCTCTTTTTGGTTGTATAAGCAAGCAATATTATGAGAAGTATAATATTGTAGCATTTGATATAATTTTTTTATGAAATATAGAGAAATATGTAGTATAATATGAATGAACTGTCTGTAAAGTGAAATAGGAAATGGCTGAGGTGAATATATGGGAACAAGACAAAAGAAAAATAGAGCTCAAATGCCTTTATTGGCTTTACGTGGATTAACAGTATTTCCAAATATGATATTACATTTTGATGTAGGGCGTCCAAAGTCTATTCATGCGTTAGAACAGGCTATGGTCAATGACCAATTTATTTTTTTGGTGGCCCAAAAAGATGCAAAAAAGGAACAACCAGAAGCGGAGGATTTATTTGAAATGGGTACAGTTGCCCGGATCAAACAACTCTTGAAGCTTCCGGGTGATATGCTTCGAGTTTTAGTAGAAGGCGTACAACGAGGAAACATTGTATCTTATATACAAAAGGACCCCTTTTATTTGGTAGAAGTAGAACAGGCAAAGATAGAAGAAAATATAGGAGAAGATCCTACAAAACAAGCATTAATGCGAGCTGCGGCTGAGGTTTTTGAAGAATATGCGAGTATTAATGTGAAAATATCTCCTGATACAGTTTTAACAGTCATGACAGGTGAAAAACCAGGCGAAATGGCAGATATAATTGCGGCGAATATTCAAATGAGGATCGATCAAAAACAAGAAATATTAAGCAAATTTGATCCTGAAGATCGTTTGATCACGATGATTCGAATTCTTAAAAGTGAGATCGAAATATTAAATATCCAAAAAAATATACAACAAAAAGTAAAAGAGAATATTGATCAAACGCAAAAAGAGTATTACCTACGAGAGCAGTTAAAGGTGATACAAGATGAACTTGGGGATCGTGATGGGATTAAGGGAGAGGTTACGCATTATCGTACAAAGCTTATGGAAGTAAATCCTCCAGAAGAAGTACGAGAGAAAGTGTCCAAAGAGCTGGATAGAATGCTAAAAATCCCTATAGGCTCTGCAGAGGGAGTCGTAGTTCGAAATTATGTCGAATGGGTTCTAGATTTGCCATGGTACCATAAAACAAAGGAATATCAAGATCTTCATAAAGCAGAAAAAATCCTTCATCAAGATCATTATGGTTTAGAAAAAGTAAAAGAACGCATACTAGAATATTTGGCTATACGTCAAATGGCGCCTAAATCCAATACACCGATTCTATGTCTTGTGGGACCACCAGGGGTAGGAAAAACATCGATAGCACACTCTATTGCCAAAGCTTTGAATCGTACGTATGTTAGGCTATCTTTGGGGGGTCTGCGGGACGAAGCAGAGATCCGAGGCCATCGAAAAACATATGTAGGGGCTATGCCGGGACGTATTATTGGTGCTATGAAACAAGCAAAAACTAAAAATCCTTTAGTGCTTTTGGATGAAATAGATAAAATGAGCAGTGATTTTAGAGGAGATCCATCTGCAGCTTTATTAGAGGTTTTGGATGCAGAACAAAATTACAGCTTTAGGGATCATTTTATTGAAATTCCCTATGATCTCTCCGATGTACTTTTTCTGGCTACCGCCAATACATTAGATACCATTCCTAGACCTCTTTTGGATCGAATGGAGATCATTGCATTGTCTAGTTACACAGAAGAAGAAAAACTTAATATTGCGATCAATCACCTTCTGCCTAAACAGTTTATGAAACATGGCCTAAAGAAAACTCAGCTCAAGATAGAAGACAAGGTGATTCCAGAGATTATTGCTTACTATACTAGAGAAGCAGGCGTGCGGAAGCTAGAGCGGATGATTGGAGAATTGTGTAGAAAAGCTGTAAAAATAATGTTGACAGAGAATAAAAAATCGGTCAAAATTACAGTAAGTCAATTAGAAAAGCTTCTGGGGATAAAAAAACACCATTTTGATAAAATTACTGAACAAGTAGAAATCGGTATTGCTCGAGGATTGGCTTGGACTTCTGTAGGTGGAGATACCTTATCTATTGAAGTCAATACCATGAATGGAAGTGGCAAATTTGAACTAACAGGTAATGTAGGCGATGTAATGAAAGAGTCGGCTCGCGCCGCCATCAGTTATATCAGATCTCAAGCGAGAGCTTTTGGAATTGATGAAGATTTTCATACAAAGATTGATATTCATATCCATATACCAGAGGGAGCCGTTCCTAAAGATGGTCCATCTGCAGGAATTACCATGGCAACAGCCATGATCTCTGCGTTGACCTATATTCCTGTACGAAATGACGTAGGAATGACAGGCGAAATCACCTTGAGGGGTCGTGTGCTTCCTATTGGAGGTCTAAAGGAAAAGATCTTGGCGTCAAAAAGAGCAGACATTAAGAAAGTGATCGTTCCTATAGATAATCAAAAAGATGTACAAGAAATGCCAGAAAGTGTTACAGAGGGACTCGAGTTGGTATTTGCAAAGTCTATGGAGGAAGTATTAGAACATGCTTTAGTAGCTAGAGTAAAACCCAAAGTTCCTGAGCAACCAGAAAGTATGATAGGACATGAAATCGTAGTGGAAGATTCTACTAGCATTGTACAATCACATTAAAATAAAAGATCTCTAAAAAAGTCTGTAACAAGGCATATACGAGATCCAAAATAGGTAGGGGAAATAATATGAAAGTACATCAAGTATGTTTGGCAGCTACAGCAGTGAGACCTGCACAGTATCCTGTCGATACAAAGATTGAGATCGCATTTGTGGGGAAATCAAATGTAGGAAAGTCATCATTACTCAATACATTGATTAATAGAAAAGCTTTAGCCAGGATTAGTTCTAACCCCGGGAAAACTAGAACCATTAATTTTTACAATGTGGAAGATATGCTGTATTTTGTAGATCTACCAGGCTATGGGTATGCCAAAATTTCCAAGACTGAACAAGAAAAATGGGGAAAGATGATCGAAGAGTATTTAGGAAAAAGAAATCAACTTAAAAATGTAGTACTCTTGGTGGATATTCGTCATGAGCCTAGAGAAAATGATATTCTAATGTACAAATGGATTCGCCACTATGCTTTTGAGGTTATTGTGGTAGCTACAAAGTTAGATAAGATCAAGAAAAGCCAAGTACAAAAACATGTATCTATTATCCGAAAAGCGTTAGAAATGAAACCAGAAGAAAAAGTTATTCCCTTTTCGACAGAGACAAAACAAGGAAAAGAAGAGCTATGGGCTGTATTTGATGCATATATACAAAAAGAAATTCCAGTGGCGCAACAAGAGTAATAACTGATCAGACTTCTATTCTTGCTTTTCGTATATAAGCATAAGAAAAGACATAAAGGAGGGGAAAAATATGAAGCCAAAAAAATTGCATTTATCCTCAAAAGATAAAAAGGTCGCTGGAGTTTGTGGAGGGTTGGCAGAGTATTTTGAATTTGATCCCACATTGGTACGAGTCATTTGGGCGCTTTTATTCCTCATGGGATATGGAGTACCACTTGTTATTTATATTATATGTTGGGCTGTTATGCCGATAGATCACCATGATCGAGATCTTTAGTCACCAGAAAGAATCTAAGTTAGCTTAGATTCTTTTTTGCTTTCAAAATACTACAATTATCTGTAATAATATGATATAATAGCATTAAGCTTTAAGATTTTTACAGTATATGTGTTATTCTAAAAAGAAAGTATTGGATTTTTGATATTATTAAGGTTAAAATGTAATTATGAAAATATGTAAAAAGAAGGGGTAATGGTATGAAAAAGACAAAGTCTATCGTAGGACTTCCTATTATCAGTATATCCAGTGCGGAGGAAATAGGGAAAGTAAATAACTTGATTGTCAATGCATCAAAAGGAACTGTCGATTATATTCTGATAGAGACAGGAGAAAAAACCATTAGTTCTGTAGTCATAGCCACAAAAGATATCATAGGGGTTGGTGAATATGCCGCCACTATTGAAAATGAAACAGTAATGAAAGACATTAGTAGTATTTCTGATGCAGTTCAACTCCTTCAAAAAAACGTGCATATCAAGAACACCAATATTTTGACTAAAAAAGGTGATTTGATCGGAAAAAGTGGAGACTTCTATGTCAATGAAGAAAATTTTAATATAGAAGGTATTGAGTTTATAGAAGGCAAAGATGAAACTGCCAATAAAATCATTCCGCGTAAAGATGTAATTACTTTCGGTAAGGCTTTGATTATCGTTACAGAGGATGCAAAGTCTAATTTAGTAGAAACAGAAAGATCATTAAACCAAGAAGAAGGTAACCGTTTTTTTCATAAACCTGAGGAAAGAGTAAGAGGTATTGATACAACTACTGCTCTGGAGGGTGATGAAAAAAAAAATAGTAAACCTGAGGCTGAAGAAACATGGACAGAGATATGGAATGAAAAAATAGAAATACCGCATGAGGATATCGACGATAGTGAAAAAATAGAAATACCTTATGAGATGAGTAATGATAGTGAAAAAACAGAAATACCTTATGAGGGTAGCGACGATAGTGAAAAAATAGAAATACCTTATGAGATCAGTAATGATAGTGAAGAAATTCTTGCAGTACAATCAGATGGACAAGACCCATTACTTGAATTAAATTTCAATGAGGTCATTTTAGATGATTTTGATACACTTCAGATACAACCCCAAAGCAGGGGAGAAGATGGTTTTTTTTATATTGATTCTGAAGATGATGGTTTAGGATTAGATCCAGACGATGAGTTGCTTCAAAATCATGAAATGTTAGATTTTGAAGATGAGGATTTTGAAGTAGAGCAATTTGGACTAGAAATGCTAACACCAGTTCAAGCACAAGAAATACCCAGGATTGACGTACTTCAAGACATTCCAATGGATAATATGATGTCTTTTGAAGACTTGGATGGCTTGGAAGACATGGAATCGCTTCAGATGGTAGAAACCTTAGAATTAGAAAAAGACGAACCCCTTTCAGGAATTTTAGATATGGATTTTGCCTTTAGTTTAAAAGAAGAAGATGAAGAGAAAATGCAGCAAGAATTAATTAATAAGGTACTGCGAAGTATGGATAGTGAAGAGAGCACATCTAAAGCGTCAGATTCAGCAACAGAGGAATTTCACCCCAATGCCTTCGAGCAAAAGCAGATTCAATATCTCAGTGGAAAAATACTCACAAAAGATATACAAATAGAAGATGAGCTTTTGGGAAAAATGGGGACTATGATTACCCCTGCACTTATTCATGATTGCAAGAAAAAAGGAAAGCTTATTGAACTTATAATGAACTGCAAATAATAAAAAGCCTGTGAAAACGGGCTTTTTTTATGTAATGAAAATGCAATAAAGTTT
>CALKRZ010000091.1 GCA_937989765.1 uncultured Clostridia bacterium
TGGCTACATTTATTCTGTCATGATGGTAACGCCAATAAGTCCTGGTCCAGTATGTACACCTGCTACGGGGCTGATATCGTTAAAGCCCACTTTGATAAGATTGGGAAGCTCTAAAATCTTATTATAAAGCTCCTGTGCTTCTTCACGAGCACCCCCATGAAGCACCCAGATCTTTGCTTTGTTTTGTGCAAGTGCTTCTTTTACCATATCAAAGATCTTGGCTATACTCTGTTTTCTACCTCTTACTTTGGTACAGGTATAGTAGACGCCCTCCTTATTAATGGAGATAACAGGTTTGATATTTAGTAGTTCACCGATACTTCCAGAAACTTTTCCGATGCGCCCACCCTCCATAAGATATTTAAGGGTATCTAATACATAGTAGATTTTTATTTTGTCTCTACACATAGGGAGCGCTTTGACGATTTCTTCAAAGCCTTTACCATCTTCTAGCATTTGGGCACATTCAAGTACGAGTGCGCCTGCACCAAGTGATAAAGCAAGGGAATCAAATACCTCGATCTTCATGTCCGTATGATTTTCACTCACCAGTCTGACACTATTATAAGTGCCAGATAATCCAGTAGAAATGGTTACGGCAATCACATGGGTATAGCCTTCTGCTTTAAGTTTGACAAACAAGTTGTCGATCTCCTCTAGTGAGGGGAGTGAAGTAGTTGGAACCTCTACTTTCATGTTGCTATATACTTCATCAGGTGTGATATCCACTCTATCCGTATATTCCCTGTCTTTATACACAATCTTTAAAGGGAGCACATGAATATTATACTTTTTGATTTCATCAGGATTTAAATCACTGGTACTGTCTGTGACTAAAGCGATCTTGTTCAAACATACTCCTCCAATCTTTAATAAGTTGAAAATTTTATTATAGTATACCACACTTTGCGATATATTCTACAATAGAATAATAATATTCTGCAAACAAAAAAATACTTCAAACAACCCCTTGACAGGTTATTGTTTTTATCTTATCCTAAAATATATCAGATTTTTAACAAAGCCAATGTGATGATGAGATCTCAGTAGAAATACTCTTTATCAGAGAGGGAGTTCACCGGTTGTAAGACTCCTAAAGAAAGGTTCTATTGTCCTAGCTCTGAGCACTGTATGACAAAATACAGCGTATTCCCACGATATAGGGAAAGAGAGATAGTAGTCTTGTATAGACTATTACTTAGGGTGGTACCGCCAAATTGATCCTTGGCCCCTGTGCATTTTGCATAGGGGCTTTTATGCTGTATATCAAAGCCAAATCAATATTTTATACTGAGAAAGGGTGACTAGCAATATGTTGATGAGTAAATTAGTAGGAGAAAGATTTAAAGAAAAACCAGGAGATGCAACGAGTATTAGTCATATATTTTTACTGCGGGGCGGGTATGTGAGACAAGTGGCGAATGGTATATTTTCTATGCTACTGCCTGCTACAAGAATTACGGCAAAGATCGAAAAGATTATACGTGAAGAAATGGATAAGATCGAAGGACAAGAAGTATTATTTCCTGTCGTTTTACCAGGAGAGCTGTGGAAAGAGTCAGGGAGATTTGATAGTGTAGGCAGTGAACTATTGCGTTTTAAAGATCGGACAGGAAAAGATATGCTTTTGGGCATGACGCATGAGGAAGCAGCCGTACATTTGGCTAGAACAGAAGTGATTTCATATGCCCAATACCCTTTTATGATCTATCAGATCCAAACAAAATTTAGAGATGAACCAAGATCCAGAGGAGGATTGATTCGAGTACGGGAATTCACGATGAAAGATGCCTACTCATTTCACACCTCCCAAGAAGATTTGGAAAGGTATTATGATCAATGCTTACAATCCTACCACACTATTTTTGACAGAGCAGGTATCCCAGAAGTCATCAGTGTGGCATCTGATACAGGGATGATGGGTGGAAAAGTGGCACATGAATTTATGCTGCTCAGTGATATTGGAGAAGACACGATAGTAGTATGTGATAGCTGTGATTACCGCTCAAATATGGAGGTAGCAACCTCTTCTTTGTGCCATACATCCGTAGAAGAAGAAAATATAACAGAAGTAAATACCCCAGGCATCAAAGATATTGATTCATTAGGAAGCTTTTTTGGAGTACTTCCAGAAAGACTATTAAAAGCGGCAGTATTTAAAGTAGAAGGTCAGAAGGAACCTTTGATCGTATTTATTAGAGGAGACCTACAAGTCAATGAGGCGAAGCTACGAAATCTTATAAAAGCAGATATCACTCCTTTTATGGAGTATGAAGATACAGATCTATGCTTTGGATTTATTGGACCCTATCATTTGGATCAGACGCAGAGCAGAGTCATTTTTGATGCGTCGCTACAGAACGAAAATAATTTGATATGTGGAGGCAACAAGCTAGATTATCACCTAAAGGGTGTGAGTGTTCCTAGAGATCTGAAGGTAGAAAACTTCTATGATGTAGCCCAAGTAAATGAAGGAGCCCGTTGTTCTTGTGGTGAAGGCAAGCTTGTATTTAAACGCGGGGTAGAAGTAGGAAATATATTCCAACTAGGCACGAAGTATACAACGAGTATGAATATGACCTATGTGGATCAGGACGGAGAAAGAAAAAATCCCATCATGGGCTGCTATGGGATCGGAGTGGGAAGGCTGATGGCTTGTGTGATAGAAGCCCGCCATGACCAGTACGGACCTATATGGCCTTTTGCTATCGCGCCTTGGCAAATCCATATTTGCGTATTAAAGAGTAAAAAGATGGATATGAATGAGATCGGTTTTACACTCTATGATCAATTAAAAAATAGATATGAAGTCATCATGGATGATCGAAATGTAGGCGGAGGCGCTCAATTTGCCGATGCAGATTTACTAGGCGTGCCCATCCGCATCATTGTTAGTGAAAGAAATATTGAAAATAACCAAGTAGAGATTTGCACACGGGATAAAAGCATTAAAAAAGTCATTGATATGAAGGATCTAGAAAAAGAAATACAGGAAATGGTGGATTTTTTGAATAGATAGAAGAAAAATTAATGAATAAAGAAAATAGAAAGACCATAAGCCTATCAAAGGGGTATCCCAGTGATAGGCTTTGTAATTCGTTGATTTTATTTGGTGGTATAGTATATAATAAACATACAAAAGAAAAATAAAAAAGTAGGTGTAATCAATGATTGAGCCATCTGAAATAATCTTTGCCCTAAAAGAAGAGATCGGAAATTCTAATATTTTTACAGGTAGAAAAAAAGATATCGAATATTTTCTGAAATGGGTAGAGGGAGTGAGAGAAGAGTTAAATATTTCTATTGCCATCCTCGCAAGACGAAAAAAGGGCAAGACTGCTCTAGTACAACGATTATATAACATTCTATTTACCATCAATGACCCGATGATTATTCCTTTTTACTATAAAGTACGAGAAGAAGACAAATCTCAGTTAAAACTGGCTGATGAGTTTTATCATTCGTTATTATGCCAATATGCTGCGTTTAAAACCAGAGATATATCGTTCATGAGGAGACCGATACCGTACCTTCAATTAAAAGAAATTTTCAAGGAAGATATATATCTAGTCGATGATATCAAATATATGGAAATGTGTATAAAAGAGGCTAATGGAGATAAAGCATGGAGCCATGCCGCCTATGCAGGAGAAAGAATATCGATACTAAAGAATGAAAGGATTATTCAAATACTCGATGAATTTCAGTATTTGGATCAATATATTTACAATGGAGACCAATATATAAGAGAATACCATCTACCCCTATGTGGAACCTATCATCATGTGGGAGCGAGTAAGATCTCCCCAGTGATTGTGACAGGGAGCTATGTTACTTGGCTTTTATCCATTATCAATAAGATGACAGGAAGATATAAGGCAAAGATTCTAAAAAACTTGCCGTTAGAAGAAGCGATGGAAGCCGTGTATGCCTATTCAAGTATTTATAAAATCCCTGTAACGAAAGAAACGGCTGCCTATATCGCAACGGTGACGGATGGGGATGTGTATTATATTGCTAGTCTTTTTGAAAGCGATTATGAAGATAAAGATTTAACGGATCTGGACTGTATTGATGAGATCATCCTATACGAAACGCGTACGACAGAGAAGGAAAATGGAGAAATTGCAAGGATGTGGTTTGAATATTTATATGATGCTACCAGTAAGGTAAATGATAAGAATGGAAAACAAATCATCTTATATCTTGCCAAACAAGGAAAAAATGAAAGAACACGAAAAGAGATTAGAGAAGATTTAAACCTAGATATGACGGAGACAGAGCTAGAAAAGAAACTAGATACCTTGATCCAAGCGGATATTTTATCCTATGGGCAAACGCGATATGATTATAAAGGGCTTGGGGATAAGATGTTTGAGATCGTATTTAAAGGAATGTACCAAAAAGAGATTGATTCTATGGATATAGAAGAAATCAGATCAGATATCAAGAAAGAATTAAGATCTTTACGAGGAAAAGCAAATTTTTATAAAGGGATGATGACAGAGTATGCTGTCATCAATAAACTGCTATTTGCCATGATCAAGGGGCAGCCCCTAAAAGAATTAGTGCATACCTATATCGAAGGATATGAACTCACAGAATGTAGCAGTGTCATGAAAAAACGGTTCTCCATAAATCAAACCAAGTTTATAGAAGTCGATATTTATATGCAAAGCAAAACAGAAGCAGGCAATGACTTTATCATGGAAGTAAAGAACTGGAAAATGCCTGTAACTAAAGAACAGATCGAGAAATTTATCAGTACTAAAAATATCCTGCAAAATATAGTGAAACCGAATACGGGGTATATATTCTACAGTCAAAATCCTTTGACAGCAGAATATGAGGAATTATTAAAACAAAATGGGATTATGAGTATGTACGGGGAATAATAAAGTAGTTGGAATTATACTGATAAAGATATTATCAAGCAAAAAATG
>CALKRZ010000092.1 GCA_937989765.1 uncultured Clostridia bacterium
GGATCTCAGAAAAAGTATGTGGTGGTAAGGCAAATATATAAATCTGGAAACAACTGCAACAAAGGAGCGCGTCCCAGATTTCAACTAAACTTATCCTTTGCACAAGCGCGATTTTGCAGTTGTTGGAAGATTTATATATTTACCTTACCACATGCTTTTTCTGAGATCCATAAAAACAATAGAAAAGGGGCGGTTCTATGCCAGCAAAAGTAATCATTGGTGCTCAATGGGGCGATGAAGGAAAAGCTAAAATTATTGATATTATGTCAGAAGCGGCAGATGTAGTGGTTCGTGCTCAAGGCGGTAATAATGCAGGACATACCGTTGCAGTCAATGGAGAAGTGTATAAATTTCATCTGGTTCCTTCTGGAATCTTATATCCTGGAACCCTTTGTATTGTAGGCAATGGTGTGGTCATAGACCCAGAGGGAATACTAGGAGAGATTGATATGCTCCATCAGAAAGGAATCTCTACAGAAAACCTCAAAATTGATGTGAGAGCGCATTTGGTTATGCCCTATCATAAGGAATTAGATGGATTAAAAGAAGTATATAGAGGAGCATCCGATATCGGAACTACCAAAAAAGGCATAGGCCCTTGTTATATGGACAAAGCAGAACGATCGGGTATCAGGTTTTGTGATCTCTCTCGTCCAGAATTATTTGCCCAAAAGGTTCGAGAAAATGTGAAGATTAAAAATGAGATCATCCAAAAAATTTATCATGGAGATAAAGTATTTGATGCAGAAGAGATCATCGAAACTTATCTAGGCTATGCCAATCGGTTGAAATCTTTTTTAACAGATACGACTGTGTTGACATATGAAGCGATTAAATCAGGAAAAAATGTGGTTTTTGAAGGAGCACAAGGAACACTTCTAGATTTGGATTTGGGTACATATCCCTATGTCACTTCATCCCATCCTGTTACTGGAGGGGTGTGCATCGGTTCAGGGATTGGCCCCACTATGATTGATGAATGCATCGGTGTGATGAAAGGGTATGTGACACGAGTAGGAAAAGGACCTTTCCCTACAGAGCTTTTTGATAAAGTAGGAGACCAAATCAGAGATGTAGGACATGAGTACGGCACGACTACGGGGAGACCACGCCGCTGTGGTTGGTTTGATGCGGTCATAGGTAAATTTGCAGTGCGGACGAGTGGTTTGGCGGCTATCGCATTAAATAAAATCGATGTAATGGCGCATATTCCTGTGATAAAAATTTGTACGGCCTATCAGTTAGGTGATCAAGTAATCACAGAATTTCCACCAAGCCTAGAAGATCTGGAGCTGTGTCAGCCTATCTATGAAGAGATGGAAGGATGGGGGGAGATCAGCCATATTACCCAATATGAAGAATTTCCACAGGCAGTTAAAAATTATATAAAACGAGTAGAAGAACTCTGTGGTGCTACCGTTACAATGATCGGAGTGGGCCCTAATAGAGAACAAAATATTTATCGCTTTCCAGTACAGTAACTAAAAAATCGGATCTCTGTAGAAGTATGTGGTTGGTAAGGTAAATATATAAATCTGGAAACAACTGCAACAAAGGAGCGCGTCCCAGATTTCAACTAAACTTATCGTTTGCACAAGCGCGATTTTGCAGTTGTTGGAAGATTTATATATTTGCCTTACCACATACTTTTGCAGAGATCCAAAAAATCAGCTTTCTTTAGCAGGATTTTTGCCTACGCTGCCGAATAGTATATATAGCAGGGTAGGTGATGGGTATGATAATAGATAACATACAAACGATTGTATTTCGCTGTGTATATTGTGGCGCATTTCACTTTGAAGAATTTATGATATTTGATTTTTCGGGTAAAAAGCAGAAGACTATGTATTGCAAATGTCAAATGGGTTATGTTAAAATGTATATGAATCATTCAAGGCAGCTTTGTATTGAGCTTCCCTGCTTTATATGTAATAAGACGCATACCTATACTTTCACATTAGAAGAATTGCTCAAAAAACCAGTTCTTATACTAAAATGCATGTATAAACATATGGAGATTGCTTTTCTGGGTAGTGATTCAGATGTGCGGCATGCACTAGATCAGCATGAAAGCAGCTTAGATCGTGTTTTAGATGCTTGTGGTATGCCACCTAGTTGTGTGAATATAGAAGTAATGATGGAAAGCATCAATAGCATTCATGATTTGGCAGAAAAAAATGGAGTCTACTGTGAATGTGGCAAAGGACATATTCATATGATGATTTTTTCAGACCGTATTAAGCTTTTTTGCACAGCCTGTGACAATAATCTATTCTTTTCTACTAGAGATAATCAAGATTTGAAATATATAAGCAGAAAAAAACAAATTGTACTAGAAAATTCTACGAGTAGTAAGGCATGTACCCATTCAATTTTAACCCAAAAGCATTTATGAGGATCTACCGATCTTATGGGCTATCAGAAAAACCCTCATCTTTTTTCGATGAGGGTTTTATACTATATCTAGTGGAAAGCTTGAGGTGTATACATAGTGGAAAATAGTACGAGTGATCAGGAAGGGATGGACAGCGTAGCAGATCCCAATGGAGATGTAGAAATAATTCATACGCCAGAGGAAGATATACCATTTCCTTTTGATGAAAAACAAAATACAGCAAAAGAAATGAAAGCTATTTTAGAGGAACTGCATCCCTTGAGACATGGTCACAAGGATGGATTAACAGAAGAGGAAATGGAATGTTTTTATAGTTTGAGCAACAAGAGAACACATAGATCATCTTCTTCTACACGAAAAGGATCTTTATCTCTACTGGTCTTGACAATGGTACTGGGTACAGGTATTATAGGTTTGTTGTTGCTCCGAGGTGTTCATGCACAAAGGGCACTCCAAACCACAGCAATGATAGAGTATGAAAGTACAGTCAATGATCTGAAACAACAAGTGGAAAAATATAAGCTAGAGAAGATATCTCTTCAAAACCAAATTCAAATACTCTCTGAAGAAAATGTACAAATTCAGATTGAAGTGAATGCATCAAAAGCATCTCAAGACGTAACTCCTTCTGTTTCTTCTGATCCGATTCCTTCCAAATCCAGTGGGACATCCCAAAATGCGCAGCAAGAAATAAAATACTATACCGTAGTTCGGGGCGATACATTGTGGAAAATAAGTCAAAAAATGTATGGAAACGGAAAACACTTTGAACAAATTATGAAATTTAATAAAATGAATAATCCAGACGACCTGTTTGTTGGCATGCGATTAAAAATCCCCAAATTGTAGAATATTATAAAGGTGGTTGTATATGAATTCCGAATGGATGAATAAAACCCTAGTAGAGCTCCGAGAAATTGGAAAAGGGTTAGGGATTAAAAGTATCGTGAAATATAAAAAAAATGAGTTGGTGCAGCTCATTGAAGCAGAGAAAAACAAATCTGTTATTCAGACAGTTTGGGTGGATGATGAAGTAATTCAGGCAAAGAGAGATCCTGTAATAATAGAAGAGAGCGAACCTGTTATAATAAAAGAACGAGAATTTATTATGACAGAAGAGCCAGAGCCTGTGATCACAGAAGAGCCAGAACAAAAAGTGCAACCAGTATATACGCCAAGAATATCTAAAGCAGCGACGATGGAACAATTAGATAGTGGTATTATAGAAGAAGGTGTTTTAGAAGTTTTATCCGATGGATATGGTTTTCTACGGTCTGAGAATTATTTGCCAGGTACAAAGGATATTTATATTTCTCCTTCACAGATCCGAAGATTTAATCTCAAGACAGGAGATTTGGTAAAGGGGAATATTCGTATCCCTAAAGAAGGAGAAAAGTTTGCAGCACTCTTATATGTGAAAAGTGTAAATCAAGATCCTCCAGAAGTGGCAGCTAGACGCCCAAACTTTGAAGATCTTACCCCCATCTATCCCAAAGAAAAACTACATCTAGAAACGACTCAAATGGAGTTATCCACTAGACTTATCGATCTTATTGCACCTACTGGCAAGGGGCAAAGGGGTATGATTGTATCCCCACCTAAAGCTGGTAAGACCGTTCTTTTAAAAAAAATCGCTAATGCAATTACCCATAATCATCCTGAAGCCCACCTCATTATACTTTTGATCGATGAGCGCCCAGAAGAAGTGACAGATATGAAGCGCTCTATTGAGGGCGATCATGTAGATGTGGTCTATTCTACTTTTGATGAACAGCCAGAACATCATAAGAGGGTAGCGGAGATGGTATTAGAAAGAGCAAAACGCCTTGTTGAGCAGGGAAAGGATCTCGTTATCTTGCTAGATAGTATTACAAGGTTAGCCAGAGCCTATAACCTTACCATACCGTCTAGTGGGCGCACTTTATCAGGGGGACTTGATCCGGCAGCACTCCATATGCCCAAAAAATTTTTTGGGGCAGCTAGAAATATCGAAGAAGGGGGTAGCCTCACTATTTTGGCAACCGCTTTGGTAGATACAGGCAGCAAGATGGATGAAGTGATCTTTGAAGAATTTAAGGGAACTGGAAATATGGAATTAGTCCTGGATCGAAGGCTATCTGATCGAAGAATTTTCCCAGCACTGGATATTAATAAGTCGGGCACTCGTCGAGAAGATTTGCTTTTAAGCAAGCAGGAGTTAGAAGGAATGTATAGCATTCGAAAAGCAATGAGCCACATGAGTACGGCAGATGTAACAGAAAATATTATTGATACTTTGACGAGATCAAAAAACAATAAAGAATTTGTGGAGAACCTTGCTATGCTGGATAAAAAATAAAATGCGTTCTAAAATATTTGCTGTTTATGCCTTGCATCGGTAGAATTTTTATGCTATAATATGAACGTTGTCAATTTTGAGTTAATCCTTACAACATGTACATAATATTCGTATAATTGTTGTAAAGCGGATATCAAAAAAGAATAGGAACAGAAATTCGAAAGAGGTGAAAAGCATGAAAGAAGGAATTCATCCAAAATACCATGAGACACAAGTTGCTTGCAACTGTGGAAATCAATTTGAAACAGGTTCCACAAAGGAAAAAATCCACGTAGAAGTATGTGCAAAATGCCATCCTTTTTATACTGGACAACAAAAAAATATTGAAGCGGGCGGCCGTGTTGATAAGTTCAAGAAAAAATACGGGATGGAAAAATAATATGTGTGAATGGGGTTGGGACTTTCTCAGCCTCTTTTTTCTATAGTTATTTAGGGCTACGGCCTTATTTTAGAAGGAGGTGTACGTATGAAGCGAACCAATATTGGGGGTCAAGCAGTACTAGAAGGTGTTATGATGCGAGGCAAAAGGATGTATGCGATTGCCATCCGAAAACCGAATCAAGACATTGTCATAGATAAAAAACCGATCAAGTCATTTGCGGATCGATGCAGTTTATTTAAATGGCCTATTTTTAGGGGAATGTTGGCTTTTGTGGAGTCTATGGTTGTAGGGATACAAATCTTATCCTATTCCGCTGAATTCATAGAAGATGGTGAAGAAGAAGAAAAACCATCAAAAATAGATGAATTTCTACAAAAAAAATTAGGGGATAAATTAAATGACTATATCATAGGTTTTTCCTTGTTTTTAGCTATTATTTTTGGAATTGGATTATTTATGGTTGTCCCTCTATGGATCAGTCGGTTGTTTAAAACGTATATCGATCAGTTTTGGATGCGTAATATTTTAGAGGGTATTATACGGATTAGTATTTTCGTAGGATATATTGCGCTAATCTCTAGGATGAAAGATATTCAAAGAGTATTTCAATATCATGGAGCAGAGCATAAAACCATTAACTGTTATGAACATGGACAAGCACTCACTGTGGACAATGTACGAAAGTATACAAGGCTGCATAAACGTTGTGGAACAAGTTTTTTGCTTATTGTAATGGTGATCAGTATTTTGGTGTTCATGATGGTCGAAGTAGATATCGTCTGGATGCGGTTTATGAGTAGAATCGTGTTAGTACCTATCATCGCAGGATTATCCTATGAAGTGATCAAATGGGCAGGTCGATCTGAATCAAAGCTCGTAGATATTATCAGTTTGCCAGGTATGTGTCTACAAAAGATGACTACAGCAGAACCAGACGATACACAAATCGAAGTAGCGATTGCAGCCATGAAAGGGGTTCTGGAAGATGAGCCAGACTCAGACTGTTGAGCAAGTGCTGCAGCAAGGGAAAAATTTATTGCGATGCCATGAAGTAGTGCAGGGCGTATTAGATGCAGAACTTCTTTTGATGCATGTGCTTTCTTTTAGCAGGGTTCAGCTATTTTCTAGATCTAAAGATGAGATATCCAAAGAGGATATAGCGTTTTATGAACAATTACTCCATAAACGAGTAGAAGGCATACCACTGCAGTATTTGACCCACAGTCAAGAGTTTATGTCTCTTCCTTTTTATGTAGATGAAAGGGTATTAATTCCCCGAGGAGACACAGAGATAGTAGTAGAAGCTGTACTGGAATATGGTCAAAAAGAAAATATACAGGTACTAATGGATATAGGCACAGGATCGGGGTGCATTCCGATTAGTCTTACGTACTATATGCCCTCGTTGCGCATGATCGCGGTGGATATTAGTGATCAAGCCCTAGAAGTAGCTAGAAGCAATGCTATAAAAAATGGAATGCATGAGAAAATAGCTTGGATGAATAGTGATCTTTTTGCAGCAATTCCTCCAGAATGCATAGGGCTATTGGATGGCATTATTTCTAATCCACCCTACATCCCTACAGAAGAAATTGCCACACTTATGAAGGAAGTACGCGAATATGAGCCTTTTAATGCCTTAGATGGTGGAAAAGATGGCTTAGATTTTTATCGTAAGCTTGCAAAAGAAGGCAAAAGATATATCCGAAAGAATGGATTTTTATTTTTGGAGATTGGGTATGATCAAGGGGAAACAGTAAAGCAGCTTTTAAAAGAACATGGATATAGGGATATCCATATTCGAAAGGATTTAGAAAGTCGGGATCGAGTCGTATTGGCACGAGTATAATAAAGTATAACTAGTAGAACGGGAATTAGAGGTGAATTATATGTTTGATCGATTAGAAGAGATTTTGGATCGATATCAAGGACTTTCTGACAAAATCAGTGATCCAGATACGATTAATAATCAAGAGGAATGGCGCAGATTTATGAAAGAACATAGTAATTTGACGCCAATCGTAGAAAAGTATACAGAATACAAGCAGGCAAAAGAAGCGATAGAAGAAGCAAAGCTGATGTTAGAAGATAATCTGGATGACGACTTTCGGCAGCTAGTGAAAGAAGAACTAACAGATAATCGGAATAAAGTAGAAATAATTCAAGGAGAATTAAAAATTCTCTTGCTACCCAAAGATCCTAATGATGCAAAAAATGTAATCATGGAAATCCGAGGTGGAGCGGGTGGAGATGAAGCAGCTCTATTTGCCGGTGTATTATTTAGAATGTATTCTCGGTATGCAGAAAGAAGACGGTGGAAAGTAGATATTATGAGTTGCAATGAATGTGATGTGGGAGGCTTTAAAGAAGTCATCTTCATGATTCAAGGGGAGGGAGCTTACTCCACGCTCAAATATGAAAGTGGAGTTCATCGGGTACAGCGGATTCCGGTAACTGAGTCAGGTGGAAGAATTCATACCTCTACGGTAACAGTAGCTGTGTTGCCAGAAGCCGATGAGGACGTAGATGTAGAATTAAATATGAATGATATTCGTATCGATGTGTTTCGCTCTTCTGGAAATGGAGGACAGAGTGTAAATACTACGGATTCTGCAGTGCGGATTACCCATATGCCTACAGGCATTGTGATATCCTGTCAGGATGGAAAATCACAGTTGAAAAATAAAGAAAAAGGTCTAAAAGTGTTACGGGCTCGATTGTATGAAATGGAACAGGAAAAGCAGGCTGCTGAAATTTCGGCAGATAGAAAAAGTCAGGTAGGTACAGGAGATCGAAGCGAACGGATTCGCACCTATAACTTTCCACAAGGAAGGGTAACAGATCATCGTATTGGCCTCACATTGCACCGTCTGGATGCGATTATGGAAGGTGATCTTGAAGAGATCATAGATACATTGAACACAGTGGATCAAGCAGAAAAATTAAAAAATGTAAGTCAATAAAATAGGAAGATGCCTCGCATCTTCCTATTTTATTGGATTTTTGCAAGAGTGATTGGTAAGGCAAATATATAAATTTAGAAGCAGCTGCAAAATCGCGCTTGTGCAAAGGATAAGTTTAGTTGAAATCTGGGACGCGCTCCTTTGTTTCAGTTGTTTCCAGATTTATATATTTGCCTTACCAACCACATACTTTTGCAGAGATCCACTTTATTTTATTTTTCACAAGGAGTTTTTTGATTTTTGTAGAATATATAGAATATAGATTTCTAATGGTACAAATATAGATAGGATTAGAAATTATGGATCTCATAAAAAGTATGTGGTAAGGCAAATATATAAATCTTCCAACAACTGCAAAATCGCGCTTGTGCAAAGGATAAGTTTAGTTGAAATCTGGGACGCGCTCCTTTGTTGCAGTTGTTTCCAGATTTATATATTTGCCTTACCACCACATACTTTTTCTGAGATCC
>CALKRZ010000093.1 GCA_937989765.1 uncultured Clostridia bacterium
TTCCATATAAAAAATTTTCATGTATTGCGCATTATCTTTAATTCTGATAATATAATGGCGGTATGGGAATTCATGAGGAAGTGAGTAGGATATGGAAGTGGCAAAAAAAAGAATTCTTTTTGTAGATGATGATTCAAAATATCTAAGTCAGCTAGAAGATATGATGGATCAAAATAAGTATGAAGTATTTACGGCTCAAGGAGGAGAAAAAGCAATTGCTTTTTTGCAGCAACAGCCCGTAGATTTAATGATTACAGAATTACGATTAACCAAAATATCAGGATATAAATTGTTAGAAGCAGCCAAAAAATTTTTCCCAGAGATACTTCGCTTAATTCTAACAACAAGGGATCAAGAAAGAGAATTACGAAAAGCTATGCAACATAATCTCGCTAAGATGTATTTGTTTAAGCCTGCAAAACAAGAAATGATAATGCGCGTGATCGAGCAGATGTTTCAATTTCAAGAAATGTTGAGTACTAATGAATTAACGAAAATAATCGACAAAGTAGATGAACTTCCAGTATTGTCGAACATATATCAAGAATTGTGTGAAAAGATGGAATTACAGGCAGATCTTAAAGAAATAGCAGATATTATCCAAAGAGATCAGTCCATCACAGCCCAAATTCTTAGGGTGGCTAACTCAGTGTTTTTTCAAGCCAAGACAGGTTCTGTACAAACTGCTATTTCCTACCTTGGTCTAGGAAATGTAAAGGATATCGTTCTTTCAATGACAGCGTTTAATCAATTGGATCACTCCATCGGTGCCTTCGAGAAAAAAATCATGTGGAAGCACGCAGAGCGGACAAATCAAATGGTTGGAATGATCTATAAATTTGCGTTAAAGAAAAGTTTACCAGGTTTGTATATGGTAGCAGGTCTTCTTCATGATATTGGAAAAGTAGTATCTGCAAAGTATTTTAATGAGGAATATACGAATATCAAAATTAGTGTAACTCAGGAACGGACAAAGACTATAGCAGAAGTAGAATATGAGCGGTGGGGGGTATCACATCAAGAAATTGGAGCATATCTTTTGAATTGGTGGGGACTTCCTCAGCCAATCATTGAGGCTGCTGCTTTTCATCATCGTCCGATGGATGAAAGAATATTTCATAAAGAAATTGTAGCAGTCACTCATTTAGCGGATTATTTTGCTTGGCATAATACAGGAAATCAGGCTCCACAATATTTGGATCAGGGTGTCTTTGAATTATTAGGTATTACCAGAGAACAATGTGAGAAATTAGTGCCGTTGCTTCAAGATACGTAAACGAATAGAAAGCCAATGGGTATGCACAAGATCCTAATTTGGAATAGGATCTTGTGCATTTTTGTGTACTTATGGAATCGATGGAGTTGTAATTTCATCCACACCCCATAATTTGAGTTTTTGCATAGTACCAATCCATACGGGAGTATTCTGGGGAATAAGATCATATAGTTCTTCAGAATGTGTATTATTCATTCGTATACAGCCATGGGATGCATATGTTCCAATACTTTTAGGTGCAGTGGTACCATGGATCCCGTACTGCCCACCTCCCTTATAGTCAAGTCCCATCCAACGATACCCTAATGGATTAGTAGGACTGCCTCCTTTCACTGGTTTTGCATAGCCTCCACCCCCCCATGCAGGATTTACAAGTTTGACTTTTATATAAAACTTACCTTCAGGGGTCAAAGTAGGTTTTGCACCTGTAGCCACAGGAAATTTCTTAATCAAGGATTTATTTCGAAATAAGCTTAGGGTATTTGTAGTTTTATTAATAGTAATCCAATATCCAGCGCTAGCACTTTGAGCAATAGATAGTTCTTTTTTTGGAATACTGATCTCCTTCTCCTTTAATATTTTATTGAGCATTTTTGCAGATTCAGGGCCGATAATACCATCTGCGTGCAGTTTATGATCCTTTTGAAACTTCATTACAATATCGGATGTACTTTTGTCATACATAAAATCTTTAGTAGTAATCGGATATCCTAGAAAATGAAGCGCATATTTAAGTTGATACACATCTTCACCAGTCTGACCTATATGTAAGGATTTGATAAAGTCAAAACCAGTCCAAACTCCTGAAGGAGTAGGTATGGACGGAGAGGGTTGTTCGTGGAGGGGCATTGATGGATCAGTAAGGGGTTCGGTAGTTGGCTCATCTAGTGGTAGAGAGATGAGTGGAGGCAATATAGACTCGGGAGTCTGAGGAATTACTTCCATAATTATCTCAGCAGATTGTTCAAACAAAACATTATTTGGATCTTGGTCTATTTGTACAGTGGGGAGATTTGAATCGGCAGATAATGTGGTTGGATAGGCGTTGATTTGTTGGATGGATTCTTCGAAGTTTGTAATAGGGGTGGGGATAGAAAATTGAACTGCTGTAATTAGAATCATAAGCTCTATACTGAATAGTCCCAAAGTAAACCCTCCTTAGTGGAAATATATGTAAATTATAATCTGTATATAAATATATTTCAACTCATTTAATCCTCAATAATTCCAAAGAGATAAGATTAGAAGAACTAAGCCAGTATATTCTAATGATTTCAATCACTGCAAAACGGAGAGGTTTCTAG
>CALKRZ010000094.1 GCA_937989765.1 uncultured Clostridia bacterium
CAAATATATAAATCTGGAAACAACTGCAACAAAGGAGCACGTCCCAGATTTCAGCTAAACTCACCCTTTGCACAAGTGCGATTTTGCAGTTGTTGGAAGACTTATATATTTGCCTTACCACATACTTTTTCTGAGATCCTAAAAAAATAACTAAAATAAGAGGAGGCGTACAATGGAAAAAACAATGGAAAAAGTCGTAGCCTTGGCAAAAGCGAGAGGATTCGTATATCCAGGATCTGAAATTTACGGAGGACTAGCCAATACTTGGGATTATGGCCCTTTGGGTGTGGAACTCAAAAACAATGTCAAAAAAGCATGGTGGAGGAAATTTATACAAGAAAGCCCTTATAATGTAGGGGTAGACTGCGCCATTTTGATGAATCCACAGGCATGGGTGGCTTCGGGTCATGTAGGAGGATTCAGTGATCCACTCATGGATTGTAAACAATGCAAAGAACGGTTTAGAGCAGATAAGATGATCGAAGATCATATGCAGGAACAAAAGGCAGAAGAAGTAGTAGATGGTTGGTCTAATGATAAGATGAAAAATTATATTGATGAAAATCATATTGCCTGTCCTTCTTGTGGATCTCGTGATTTTACAGATATTAGACAATTTAATCTAATGTTTAAGACCTTTCAAGGGGTGACGGAGGATTCCAAAAATGTAGTATATCTAAGACCAGAAACAGCGCAGGGGATATTTGTAAACTTTAAAAATGTACAAAGAACTTCTCGTAAAAAGATTCCATTTGGTATAGGACAGATCGGTAAATCCTTTAGAAATGAAATTACCCCAGGAAATTTCACATTTAGAACCAGAGAATTTGAACAAATGGAATTAGAATTTTTCTGTGAACCAGGTAAAGATATGGAATGGTTTACTTACTGGAAAGAGTTCTGTAAAAATTGGCTTCTTTCTTTGGGTGTGACAGAAGATCATATGCGGGTACGGGATCATAGCCCAGAGGAACTTTCTCATTATAGCAATGCCACTTCTGATATTGAGTTTTTGTTCCCTTTTGGATGGGGAGAATTATGGGGCATAGCAGATCGTACAGATTACGACTTAAAACAACATCAAGAGCATTCAGGACAGGATATGATCTATTTCGACCCTACTACCAATGAAAAGTATATGCCGTACTGTATCGAACCTTCATTAGGAGCGGATCGCGTTACCCTTGCCTTCTTATGTGAAGCCTATGATGAAGAACAAGTAGCAGAAGGGGATGTACGAACCGTCCTTCGTTTTCACCCAGCCTTAGCCCCAGTAAAAGCTGCCGTATTTCCACTTTCCAAAAAGCTTTCTGCAGAGGCATGGAAGGTCTATGAGAAGCTGACAAAATATTATATATGTGAATTTGATGAAGCAGGAAGTATCGGAAAAAGATATAGAAGACAGGATGAAATTGGTACGCCTTACTGTATCACCTTTGATTTTGACTCCTTAGAAGATGGAGCAGTCACGATTCGTCATCGAGATACGATGGAACAGGAACGGGTAAAAATTGAAGAACTTGATCATTATTTTAAAGACAAATTCGATTTTTAAAAAAAGGGGTAAAAATTTTAAAAACCCCCTATAAATTTTAAGATTTTATGATATAATTAAAAACGGATTTGGAATAGTTGAAAAGAGCCATAATATATATTTCGTCCCAAAGTTACATAAAGAGAGAAAAAAATAAAAAAAGGCTACTATTCCACAAAAGAAAACAAAAAAACAGGAGGTAAAAGCAATGAGCAAAAAATATGTATATATGTTCACTGAAGGCGACCTGTCCATGAAGAATTTGATTGGCGGTAAGGGTGCAAACTTAGCGGATATGACAAAATTAGGACTTCCCATTCCACAGGGTTTCATTGTTACAACAGAAACTTGTAATGAATACTATAATGAAGGACAGAAATTCACAGATGAAATGAGAGCCCAAGTAAAAGATTGTTTAGCACAGTTAGAAACTATTTCTGGCAAAAAATTTGGTGATTTAACAAATCCTCTTCTTCTTTCTGTTCGTTCTGGTGCAAGAGTTTCTATGCCAGGTATGATGGATACTGTATTAAACTTAGGTTTAACAGATGAATCCGTAGAAGGATTTGCCAATGCAACAGGAAAACCAGAATTTGCATATGATTCCTATAGAAGATTTATTATGATGTTCTCAGATGTTGTAATTGGTGTTTCTAAATCCAAATTTGAAAGAGTTTTGGAGAACATCAAAGAAGAAAAAGGTGTAGAATTTGACAATCAATTAACAGCTGACGACTTAAAAGAAGTGGTAGCACAATTTAAAGCATTATATAAAGAAGACCAAGGCAAAGATTTCCCACAAGATCCACTGGAACAATTAATGGAAGCGATCACTGCTGTATTCGGATCTTGGGATAATCCAAGAGCGCATGTATACAGAAGAATGCATGATATCCCTTATGAATGGGGTACTGCTGTAACGATCCAGATGATGGTATTTGGTAATATGGGTGATACATCTGGTACAGGTGTTGCGTTTACAAGAAACCCTGCTACAGGTGAAAACCTAATGTACGGAGAATACTTGATCAATGCGCAAGGAGAAGATGTAGTAGCTGGAGTTCGTACACCAAAACCTATCGCCATATTAGAGCAAGATATGCCAACTGTATATCAAGAGTTTATTGATATTTCTACTAGACTAGAAAACCACTATAAAGATATGCAGGATATGGAGTTTACGATCGAAAATGGTAAACTGTACTTCTTACAGACGCGTAATGGTAAAAGAACAGTAGCTGCGGCACTTAAAATCGCTGTAGATTTAGTAGCAGAAGGTTCAATCACTGAGCAAGAAGCAGTTATGAAAGTAGATCCAAAACAATTAGATCAACTTCTTCATCCAATGTTTGACCAAAAAGCATTAAATGCAGCGCAAGTAATTGGAAAAGGACTTCCAGCTTCTCCAGGAGCAGCTGCAGGTAAAGTATACTTTACCGCGGAGGATGCAAAAGTAGCTTCTGAAGCAGGAGAAAGAGTCATCTTGGTTCGTCTGGAAACATCTCCAGAAGATATCGAAGGTATGGCAGTATCTCAAGGGATTCTAACAGTTCGTGGCGGTATGACATCTCATGCAGCAGTTGTTGCTCGTGGTATGGGAACTTGTTGTGTATCCGGTTGCGAAGAAATCAAAATGAATGAAGCAGCAAAAGAATTTACATTAGCGGGCAGAACTTTCAAAGAAGGCGATTATATGTCTTTAGATGGATCTACCGGTAATATTTATGGAGAAGACATTCCAACAGTAGATCCAGAAATCTCTGGTGATTTTTCTACATTTATGGCTTGGGCTGACAAAGTAAGAACATTAGGTGTTAGAGCCAATGCAGATACACCAAAAGATGCAAAAGTAGCAGTAGAATTTGGTGCAGAAGGAATTGGACTCACTCGTACAGAGCATATGTTCTTTGAAGAAGGCCGTATTGCAAAAGTGCGTAAAATGATTCTAGCTGATAGTGAAGCAGAAAGAAGAGCAGCACTAGATGAACTCCTTCCATTCCAAAAGAGTGACTTTGAAGGTATTTATGAGGAAATGGCAGGAAGACCTGTTACTATTCGTCTTTTAGATCCACCTTTACATGAATTCTTACCTCATGAAGATGCTGATATTAAAGAACTAGCAAAAGATATGGGACTTTCCTTTGAAGAATTGAAAGCAAAGGTAGAATCTCTTCATGAATTAAACCCAATGATGGGTCATCGTGGATGCCGTCTTGCCGTTTCATACCCAGAAATCGCAGAAATGCAAGCTCGTGCGATCATTGAAGCAGCAGTAGAAGTAAAGAAATCCAAAGGACTTGACATTATTCCAGAAATCATGATCCCACTCGTGGGTGAAGTAAAAGAATTAAAATTTGTAAAAGATATCATTGTGAAAACAGCGGATGAAATCATTAAAAATGCAGGCGTAGAGCTCAACTATAAAGTAGGTACTATGATTGAGATCCCAAGAGCTGCTTTGACTGCTGATGCTATTGCAAAAGAAGCAGAATTCTTCTCCTTCGGTACGAATGACTTAACACAGATGACTTACGGATTATCCCGTGACGATGCTGGAAGAATCTTAAATGATTATATCGGAAGACATATTTATGAAGTAGACCCAACAGCAAGACTTGATCAAGTGGGTGTGGGTGAATTAATGAAAATAGCAGTAGAAAAAGGTAAATCTACAAGACCTGATATCAAATTAGGTATTTGTGGAGAACATGGTGGAGATCCATCTTCTATCGAATTCTGCCATAAAATCGGATTAAATTATGTATCCTGTTCTCCATACAGAGTACCCATTGCAAGATTAGCGGCTGCTCAAGCTGCCATCAAATACAAAAAATAATGCAAGTTTAAAAGAGAGTCTTTCATAGGCTCTCTTTTTTCGTGCATAAACTCCTTGATTTTATTCCATTCTATATATGAATCAAATGGTAGAAAAAGAAAGGAGAATCAAGATGAAAAAGATACGTCTTGCAGTGATAGGAACAGGTATGGCATGGGAGAGATTGCATCTGCCAGCGATCAAGGAACTAAGTGACAAATATGAAGTGGTGGCTATGGCCAATCCTACTAGAGAAAAATTAATTCAAGCAGCTGATAAGATTGGACTGGGTCATGAGCATATTTATCAGGATTATGAAGAAATGCTCCAAAGAGAAGAGATGGATGTTGTCAATATTGCTGTACCGATTTCTATGAATTATAAGGTATCAGAGGATGTAGCGAGAGCAGGAAAACATATTATTTGTGAAAAACCTTTAGCACCAGATCTAAAACAGGGCATGAAGTTTTTACAGATTCCAGAGAAGTATGCAGTTAAAGTCATGATTGCAGAAAATTATCGGTATAGTGAAGAAAATAATATGATCCTAAATATGATAAGCCAAGGTAAAATCGGAGATGTGATATACTTTATTAGAAACAATGTAACTAATTTTCCAGAAGAGATGAAACAAAATACCTTTGCAGCCAAGGAATGGCGGCAGCATCCTGACTATCGTGGCGGCGCTTTTTTAGATGCAGCAGTACATGATCTAGCAGCCCTTAGATATATCTTTGGTGAAGTAGATCAAGTTAGCGCTTTTGGAAAGCCCCAAACAGAAGATTTTAACCCCTATGTATCTGTTAATGCTTCTCTACAGTTTAAATCTGGAGTAATAGGTCATTTTGTGTATTGGCCTAGTGGTGTAGAAGTGCAAAAACCAACAATAGGTCTGAGGATTTTTGGAACCAAAGGCATGATTTATCTGGAAGAAAAAGGATGTGGTGTGATTAATGTATTTCATAATGACGGAGCACATGAAATCATACCCTTTACGCCAGAGCGAGGATACTATAATGAGTTTTTGAACTTTTATCATGTAGTATTAGGAGAAGAAGAAAATCATGTACCACCCATGGTAGAATTTGGAGATGTAAAGCTAGTATTTGATATTTTGGATGCAGTGGAACAAAAACAAGTTATCCATGTTTCTAAAACTTCACATTATATGATGGAAACAAAGGGGATGGAATCCCTTATCAAAGAATAAAGATATAAATGACAAAAAGGGGCTGTCGCACTAAGTAATTAGTGCACAGCTTCTTTTTTGTATAAAAATAAATCCCAGACTCCGAAAAGTCTAGGATTTATGGTAAAATATCAGTATGCTAATACCAAATATCTTACAAAAAAATTATACCT
>CALKRZ010000095.1 GCA_937989765.1 uncultured Clostridia bacterium
TTATGAAGTAGATACATAGAGGAAGTAGTACAGTAAGATAAGATAAATAAGAATAAGGAAGTGATAGTTTTGAATGATCAAACGTCAATAGATATAGAGAAACTGATTGAGATTACACAGGGATTCATTGATCTCACCAAAGATCTATTGAGTAGAGGGAAAATTACGGAAGATCAGTATATAGAAATGACTCAGAACAAGTATCGTTTTTTAGAGAATGTACATAAACAATCGATGAATGCATAAAATTAGCAGCTGAGGGCTGCTTTTTTGTTGCACCCAAATAAAATCAAAGTTAGACTTGTTTAATACTAATTTGCAATAAATATTGACAAAATATGTAATGTTCTTATAAACTAATAAATGTAAGTTATAAGAATATGTGTAACAGTCAGCATGCAATGCTTACTATAGAAGAGGTGTTTTTGAATGAAAAATAAAGTAGCTTCTAAATATGCTAAGAATAATAATCAGTTGATTTGTATTTCAAATAAAGTGAGTGATATCGAGGAAGATTTTTTAAAGCTCACAGAGTATGCTAAAGATGAGATCATGGATAAGGGTATATTTGAGGTATTTGTAAACCTGTTAAGAGTATCACCGCATAAATTTGAGCAGCTTGATTTAGAAGGTAAAATGACGAGTTTTCTTTTTACAAAGACGCTTCAAGTAAGAGAAGTTACCATTACGACCTCATACGACTCAAATCATAACAAAAAAAAGTATACGATAGTAGAAAAACCCAATTCTAGAATGGAAGAAAAATTCCCCTATATTGAACAGCTTTATATAGACAATAAATCGGGTATTGCGATATACTCTGCTGATTTAATCATGCTAAAAGCAAATAAAACATTTTTGAATTTTATGGAAGAACCATTTGATCAAAAAGAAAACTGTATGGGCCGAACTATATTTGAAATTTTCAAGGGGTTAAAAGGAAGTAAAGTAGAAGACAATTGGAGAAAGATAAGTAAGACAGGGGAATCTTTTTATACTTCAGAATTTGTGTATGAGTTTTTTGATAGAGGTGTGACGTATTGGGATGCATCGACTATTCCTATTTATGAGAAGGGCAAAATAAAATATTTAGTTCATAATACGATTGAAGTTACAGAAAGAGTGTTAGATAGAAAGCGGATAGAAGAACAGCAGAAAATAATCGAAGCACAAAATACACAGCTTATGAAACAAAAGGAGTTGTTAAAAAGACAGTATGGTTTATTAAATCTTTCAAATGAAGCCATTTTTGCGTGGGAATTAGATGGAGCAATCATCTACTGGAATACAGGTTGTGAAAGGATGTATGGATACAAAAGTGAAGAAGCGGTAGGTTGTGTGAGTCACAACTTGTTAAAAACAGTGCATCCTCCTCATAGTAAGGATATTGTTTCAGTGTTGAGAAGAGATAGAGCTTGGAATGGGGAGGTTGAACATACCAGTAAAGAGGGTAAAAAGCTTATCATTAAAACAAATAAACAAGTCATGATCAATGGACAGGGACAACATATTGTACTGGAAACGAATCGAGATATCACGGAGCATAAAGATATGGAGAAGGAGCTGCTATGTAAGAAGGAAGAATTGGAAGTGATTATACAAAATATGTCGGATGGACTTATTGTCTGTGATCCAGAAGGCAAATTTATACTGATGAATTCTACAGCCAAAAAAATGATCTATCAAATAGAAACAGTGAAACAAGTAGGAGAATTTTTAAACAAAACGACTTGTCTTGACATAGATGGAAATCCAGTGCAGTTGGAGGAACTTCCATTGAAACGTGCGTTACGGGGCGAAAATGTAAAAAACTGCAAATTGATCATGCAAACACCAGACACACAGATAATTATCGATGTGAATGCCTCACCCGTTTACGATGAAAAAGGTGCTCTACGCATGGCAATCGCTTGCAATAGAGATATTACAGATTTGATGATGAACCAAAGAGAGATTAAAAATCATCAAGAGCAATTAATAAATATTGAAAAAGAAAAAAATGATGCGCTGCGGAAAGCAATGGATATGAAAGATGAATTTCTTTCTCTGATATCCCATGAGTTCAAAACGCCCATCACAGTGATTCATTCAGCCATCCAAGCGATGGAATATATTTGCAAAGATGAAATAACTGATAAAATAAAAGGATTCATAAATAAAATTAGACAAAATTCATTGAGACAACTGAGATTAGTCAATAATCTTTTAGATATAACTAGAATGAGCGCGGGTCATATCAAGATAAATAAAGAGAATCATGATATTGTTTTTCTGACAAAAATCATCGTAGAATCAATATATGTATACACGCAACAAAAAGGAGTACAGGTATCCTTTGTACCGTCCTCAGCAAAAAAAATAATCGGTGTTGATGAAGAAAAATATGAAAGGATTCTACTTAATTTATTATCTAATGCTATAAAATTTACTCCGAAGGGTAAAAATATTTGGGTCATCATATCTTCTCAAAAAGAATTTGTAAGTATCAAAGTCAAAGATGAAGGAATTGGAATGCCTGAAAATAAACAGAAGATCATTTTTGAACGTTTTGGACAAGTAGACTCTTCTTTATCACGACAAGCAGAAGGGTCAGGAATTGGTTTGCATCTTGTGAAAAAGTTTGTTGAATCATTGGACGGTTCTATTTCAGTTGAAAGTAAAGAAGGAATGGGAAGCACCTTTACGGTGCGCTTACCCAATAAAAAGGTTGCTACAAATTTAGAAAGAAAAACGCTTCAAGAAATATCGGATCATCGACTCATACAATCAACTGCTATTGAATTTTCAGATATTTATTTGAAATAATACAGCAACAAAATAACAGCCATAGTCGTAAGTTCTTAAAATGCGGCGTGAGCTGTTTTTTTGTAAAAGCAGATCTTGCTTTTTCAGAGATACAAAAAACAATTATATTTGTAGGAAAGCTGAGATATGGTACAATAGTCATCGAAGCATACAGCATCACAAAGGAGGAAATCTATGATCCATCGTATACGAGAACTGGTACATATTTTAAATGAAGCAGCAAAAGCATACTATCAAGAAAATCAGGAAATCATGTCTAATCAAAGATATGATCAATTATATGATGAATTAGAAGCCTTGGAACAAAAGTCAGGGATCATCTTGTCCAATAGTCCGACGCAAAAAGTAGGCTATGAAATTCTCAGCAACTTAAAAAAAATAAGACATGAAAGCAAGATGCTCTCCTTAGATAAAACAAAAGAAATACAAAAGCTAAAAAGTTGGTTGGGAACCCAAGAGGGTGTCTTATCATGGAAGTTGGACGGGCTTACCATCGTATTGACTTACCGGGCAGGGAAGCTTGTACAGGCCGTGACGAGGGGGAGTGGGGAAGTAGGAGAAGATGTAACTCACAATGCCAGAGTATTCAAAAATATCCCCTTGACTATTTCGTTTCAAGAGGAAGTCATTCTCCGAGGAGAAGCGGTTATTTCGTATCCTGACTTTGCTAAAATTAATGAATTGCTTCCCGTAGAACAACAATATAAGAATCCAAGAAATCTATGCAGTGGTACTGTGCGGCAGCTTAATAGTGAAATAGCAGCAAAACGACATGTACAATTTTTTGCCTTTAGTGTAGTAAAGGCAGAAGGTCAAGATTTTGAAGATCAAAAATTAAATCAAATCAAGTGGCTTAAGGAACAGGGTTTTGGAACGATTGAATATATGAAGGTAAAGGCGGATACGATTGAAGAAGCAGTTGTAGATTTTGAAAAACGGATAGCCTCTAATGATTTTGCTTCTGATGGGTTGGTGCTCACGTATAATTATATTTCTTATGGAGAGTCATTAGGAGCTACTTCTAAGTTTCCACGGGATTCCATTGCTTTTAAATGGGCAGATGAGATGCAAGAAACTCAATTACTTCAGGTGCAATGGAATACATCTAGGACAGGGCTTATAAATCCTGTGGCAGTATTTGAACCGGTAGAACTAGAAGGCACAACAGTGAATCGGGCGAGTGTGCATAATCTTAGCATTATAGAGGATTTGCAATTAGGGATCGGAGACACGGTCAAGGTATATAAAGCCAATATGATTATTCCACAGATCGCTGAAAATGTAACGAGGAGTGGCACGCTGTATATTCCAAAGCAGTGTCCAGTTTGTGAGGGAGAAACAGAGATAAAGCAAGCAAGAGAAGGAAAAGCTTTGTATTGTATGAATCCTAATTGCCGTGCCCAACGCGTGCAAGCATTGGCTCATTATTGTTCTCGGGATGCCATGAATATCGAAGGGTTATCAGAAGCAACGATAGAAAAATTTATAAAACATAAGTATTTGCTTCACTTTCCAGATCTGTATACCCTGCAAGACTATGAGCAGGAGATCAAATCAATGGAAGGCTTTGGGGAAAAATCATATCAAAATTTGATACAAGCCATAGAAAAGTCCAAACAGGTAGCCTTGCCCAATTTTATTTATGCCCTTGGTATTCATCATGTAGGACTGAGCAATGCAAAGCTTTTATGTAGTTATTATAAATATGATCTGAGTGCAATTATGGATGCAGGAGAAGAGGAACTTGTGCAGATCGAAGGCTTTGGAAGCATTATCGCTCATTCTATTCACCAGTATTTTCACCACCCAGACAATCAAAAGCTCATAAAAACTATGATACAATATTTAAATATTGAAAAACCAGATATAAAGAAGGATATACAGATTTTTCAAGGGAAAACTTTTGTGATAACGGGAGATGTACAACATTTTAAGAATCGAAAAGAAATGCAAGAAAAAATAGAGTCTCTAGGCGGAAAAGTAACAGGTAGTGTAACCAATAAAACAAATTTTCTTATTAATAACGATTTTGCATCTTCCTCTTCCAAAAATAAAAAGGCGAGAGACCTAGAAATCCCTATTATTACAGAAGAACAGTTTTTGCAAATGATGGATTAATCCTAATGGTAGTTTAACAATTGAATAATAGTGCCGAATATGATAGGATATTGCAATATAATTATGGACAAGACGAATCTTTAAAAAACCCATGAGGTAAGGAAGGTGTTTGTATGAAAATTAGCAGAGAACAGATTGAGCATGTAGCCAATCTTGCAAGATTAAATCTTACAGAAGAAGAAAAACAGAGATTTACTACAGATATGGAAGCAATCATTACTTTTGCAGACCAACTGAATGAGCTGGATATCAAGGAGATAGAACCTACAGCCCATGTGATTCCTATTCAAAATGTATTTCGAAAGGATGAGGCAAAACCTTCATTTGATCGAGATGCGCTCCTTGCCAATGCGCCCAGTAAAGCAGATGGATGTTTCAGTGTTCCAAAAGTAGTTGAATAGAAAGGAGGAAACTATATGCAATTATATCAAAAGTCAGCCCATGAACTGCGAGATTTATTACTACATAAAGAAGTCAGCAGTAAAGATATCGTAAAGGCATATCTAGATCGAATCAAAACGGTAGATGAAAAAGTGCAAGCTTATGTAACCCTGTGTGAAGAAGGAGCATTGAAGCAGGCGGAGGAAGTAGATGCGAAGAGAGTAGCAGGAGAAGAGTTGGGCGCCTTAGCAGGTATTCCTATGGCGCTGAAGGATAATATTTGTACAGAAGGGGTTAAAACCACCTGTGCTTCTAAAATGCTTCACAACTTTGTGCCCCCTTATAGTGCTACGGTAGCGAAAAAATTGAGTAAGGCAGGGACAATATTGTTAGGAAAGCTCAACATGGATGAGTTTGCTATGGGATCTTCTACAGAAAACTCGTATGTACAAAAAACAAAAAATCCTTGGAACTTAGAGCGGGTTCCAGGGGGAAGTTCAGGTGGATCTGCCGCAGCAGTCGCAGCAGATGAAGCGGTTTTCACGCTTGGTTCTGATACAGGAGGCTCTATTAGACAGCCGGCGCATTGTTGTGGCGTAGTCGGTATGAAACCTACATATGGGGCTGTTTCACGCTTTGGTCTTGTGGCCTTTGCCTCTTCCCTAGATCAGATCGGACCTCTTACCAAGGATGTAGAAGATATGGCTTTAGTCATGAATGAAATTATAGGTCATGACCCGTATGACTCTACTTCCGCACCTGTAGGATATCCAGATTATACGAAAGATCTGTACCGCGGTGTAAAAGGGATGAAGGTGGCTCTTCCACAAGAATACTTCGGAAAAGGCATCAATCCTGATGTACAGGCAATCGTGATGGCAGCAGCCAAAAAGCTAGAGAGTATGGGCGCTATACTAGAAGAAGTGAGCTTGCCCATGACGCAGTATGCGCTACCTGCCTATTACCTTATCTCATCAGCAGAGGCATCTTCTAATCTGGCTCGATATGATGGCGTGAAATACGGTCTTAGAGCAGAACAATATAGAGATTTATTGGATTTATATAAGCAGACCCGAGATGAAGGGTTTGGAACAGAAGTAAAACGAAGGATTATGCTAGGAACGTATGCCTTAAGCTCTGGGTACTATGATGCGTATTATAAAAAAGCGCAACAAGTACGCACACTGATCAAAAATGAATTTGAGAATGTGTTTGGCACATATGATCTGATTTTGACGCCTACAGCGCCTACGACAGCATTTAAAATCGGTGAAAAAACGGACAATCCTTTGGAGATGTATATGCATGATATATGTACTGTGCCTATTAATATAGCAGGACTTCCAGCACTATCTATGCCTGGTGGATTTGACCAAACAGGACTTCCAGTGGGTGTCCAGTTTGTTGCCAAAGCATTAGGAGAAGAAAAAATATTACAGGCTGCATTTGCCCTAGAGCAAGAATTACAGATAAAATCCCAAAGACCATTATTGTAAAGAGGTGATACTATGTTTCATCCAGATTATGAGATCGTAATCGGTTTAGAGGTTCATTGTGAACTCAAGACCAAATCAAAGATATATTGTGGGTGTACTACGGAATTTGGTGGGGAGCCGAATACGCACTGTTGTCCGATTTGTACTGGAATGCCAGGGACATTGCCTGTCATCAATGAGAAAGTGGTAGAATATGCGATTCGTGCAGGTCTCGCCACGGACTGTCAAATTGCAGCATTTAGTAAACAGGATCGGAAAAATTATTTTTACCCAGATCTACCAAAGGCTTATCAGATCTCTCAATATGATTTGCCGATCTGTTATGAAGGCAAAGTAGATATTGAAGTAAATGGAGAAAATAAGACAATACGGCTTACCCGCATTCATATTGAAGAAGATGCTGGAAAGCTTCTTCATGAAGCAGGGGAGGGTACGCTAGCAGATTACAATCGCTGTGGTGTGCCGCTCATAGAAATCGTGTCAGAACCCGATATGAGATCACAAGAAGAAGCACGTGCCTTTTTAGAAAAATTACGAAGTATTCTTATGTTTGTAGATGTGTCAGATTGTAAAATGAATGAAGGATCTCTGCGATGTGATGTAAATCTTTCAGTTCGTAAAAAGGGACAAAAAGAATATGGGGTGCGGGCAGAGATCAAAAATATGAATTCTTTTAGTTTTGCGGTAAAGGCGATGGAATATGAAGCAAAGCGTCAAATCAAAGTATTGGAAGAAGGCGGAAAGATCATCCAGGAAACACGGAGATGGGATCAAGATAAGGGAGTAACAGTCTCCATGCGGAGTAAGGAAGAAGCCCATGATTATCGATATTTCCCAGATCCAGACTTGATGCCGATCGTAACATCAAAGGAAAGAGTAGACCAGATCAAAGCAAGCCTTCCAGAATTACCAGATAGTAGAAAAGTGCGGTATATGGAACAATACGGTCTTAGTTCCTATGATGCTACGATGTTTTTAATCTCTCCTAGGATGGCAAATTTCTTTGAAGTAGCAGCAGAAAATAGTGCTAATCCTAAAACAGTGGCTAATTGGATTATGGGAGAAATATTTAGGCTGTTAAACGAAGAAGAGAAAGAAGCGGCAGTGATTCCTTTTGAACCAGAAATGCTTTCAAAACTAGTCAATCTTATAGAAAAAGGTGCGATCAGTAATAGTGTAGGAAAAAAAGTGTTTGAAGAAATGTGGAATACAGGAACAGATCCTGAAAAAATCGTAGAAGAAAAAGGATATAAGCAAGTGAGCGATGAAGGACAATTAACACAAATAGCAGAGCAGGTACTCGCAAACAATCCAAAGATCGTAGAAGATTATCGTAGTGGAAAAGAAAAGGCATTCCAATCCTTGGTAGGGCAGATGATGAAAGCGACAAAAGGACAGGCGAATCCCAAGGTGGTTACGGATCTTCTTGTAAAAATATTATCAGAATAGCAGAAGGATGGGCATATATGCCCATCCTTCTGCTATTCTGAGGAAGATATAGAGGAAAGCGTGTTTTCAAGGTTGCAGTAGGGACAATCTGTAATAGAGGCAGCATTCTCTATTTGGGGCACCTCACTGATATTGAGGAGGGTGCATTTCCCTTCTTTTTGATGCCGACACTTATGCGTACAATTAATATCCATAATAGCACCTCGCAGAAGATAGATTATGGTAGTAGTATATGCAAAACATAGACAGACTAAACAGGTAAAGCATCCCTAAAGATTTGTAGATTTGCAAGATTATATAGATCATGCAGGTGAATATATATAGGAACTTTGGATACATTACAAGTAAAGAATAGGAGGGATACCATGTATTATTTTGTAAATGAAAGTGAATTAAAGACATTTCTTCAGAGAGAATTGATGACAGAGGAACAAGTGAAAGACAAATATCATGTAGACGAGGGACAATTCCGGCAGATTATCTGTAGACATGAACTAAAGCCCATCTATACAGAATCAGGTGAACGATTATATTTGAGGACAGAAGTAGAAGAACAAGGGCAGCGGCTGCAATAGAAGATGAATGAAGATCAACGACGAATGTTGTTGATCTTTTTTTGCAGCAAATGATATTATTTCCTGGGAAATGACAAACATCTATGCTAATATTACATTTTTGTTTCATATCTTCCGATATATTTCATAAGTACTGTAATTCTGCTATAATTCTTGTGTAGGCAGAAGCAAATATACCGACGACGGGTTAATGCATAAGGGGGAAAAGTATGAAACAAAGAGGAATGTGGGCGTGGATTTTATGCTTTAGTATAGTGTTTTCAACGCTAGGGGTACACTATGTCAATGCAGCACAAAAAGGGATGAAACTTGTATATGATGGTAAAACTCACCTATATACAGCTTCGCCTATTACATTAATGGTAAATGGACAGAAAATAGTTACAAAACAAATGCCGCCTGTAATCGTACAAGATACAACCTTAGTACCAGCTAGAGAAGTATTTGAACCATTAGGCGCTACTGTAGAATGGAAAGCTTCCTCTAAAGAAACATATATTACTATGGGTAATACTCAGATTGTATTGCAGATGAATAATCCAATTGCACAAGTAAATGGCATAGCCAAGCAGATGAAAATGCCGTCCAAAATCATAAATGATAAGACGATGATTCCAGCACGATTTGTAGCAGAGGAATTAAACTTTACTGTAGAATGGAAAAATAAAGAAAGGATTGTCGTAATCGATGCACCAAAGCCAACTACGCCAGAAGGTACGCTAGCGTACCATGATACAGAAGAATGGGGTATAGAGGTAGCACCTCCTTCGAAGCCTGAAGAGCAGATTCCACCTGCGCATAATGATACGACAATCAATGAACAACCACGGGTAGAGGAATTAGGTGGTGGAGATGCTGGAGTAGATTTGAAGACCCAAGCTATTATATGGCAGAACATCGTGGAAGCAGGCGTAAATCCTATAGAGCAATTTAATGATATAGAATCCCAGAAGCACTTGTTAACGGATGTATTAACAAGTACAGCAGAGGGAAATAGACTTACGATCAAGACATCAACACCGATTAGTCAGGTTAAGCATGAAATCATTGCAGGAAATAGGCTAGTAGTGGATGTGTATAATGCCAATATGAAATTGAAAAGCACTACGACGGAAATAAAGAACAATCCTTTTGTCGTATCCATACGGGCATCTCAGCATCAAGTTTCACCAGAAAAAATTACACGGGTTGTTTTTGATTTGACAAATTTCTATGAATATGATGCAGTATTATCTTCTGATCGGAAAGAGCTTTCTTTTCAAATTCGCAGAAATAGTATAACTAAAGTACAGTTTTCAACTGTAGATGAGATAGACATGGTTGAAATTCAGGGCAGTTTTGTACCATCCACAAAAATAGTGCGCTTAACCAACCCAGATCGCTTAGTCGTAGATATGTCTTATGCAGATTTTTTATTAGGATATCGTGAAGCATCGATAAAAGGTCAATTTATTCAGACAGTGAGAACAAGTCAATTTGACGATAATACAGTACGGCTTGTGATGGAAACAAGAGGTCAACCTGACTATGAAATAGTGCCCCAAACAAATATGCAGTCCCAAAATACGCTTATGATTCGATTGAAACAGCCAGTATACCAAAATATATCCTATACCAATAATGAGAAAGCACAAGTGGTGCTCCGAAAATTTCCAGATTTCCCTATTCAAATCAGTAATATAGAGCATATAGAGGGATATATAAATAAACAATACACCCTAACATTACCTGGAGATTTTTTAGCTCAATATGGACAAGGTACATTCAAAATAGACGATGGTATCCTACGTTCAGTTACACTACAGAATAATAAAGACAATAAAACAGAGATATTTTTTATGGCAAATAAAGTGAATATATATGAGGTATCAGAAGATGAAAATAATATCTATATATCTTTAATCAAGCCTAAAGATCGCTATAAACAGATTGTAGTTTTGGATCCTGGTCATGGAGGTCGGGATCCGGGAGCTGTTCACAATGGTTTAAAAGAAAAAGATTTAACCTTAAAAGTAGGATTGTATTTATATGAATTGATGCAGCAAATGCCACAAACAAAAGTGTATATGACAAGAAATACGGATGTATATCCAGAATTTGTGGACCGTACAGGATTGGCAAATGAACTAGAAGCAGACTTATTTATTAGCATTCATTTTAATGCCAATGTGTCTACTAAGCCCAAAGGAACAGAAGTTTATTATCTAGCACGTAAAAATGAATACGAAGGAACATTAACGAGTAAAAAAGCTGCCCAAATCATGCAAAATCAACTAGTTTCACAATTAGGAACTGTAAATCGAGGTATAAAAACTGAAAACTTTATTGTACTGCGCAATACAATCATGCCAGCGGTGCTCCTAGAAATCGGATTCCTCAGCAATGCAGAAGATGCTCAAAAGTTTAAAAATGAAGAAAACATATGGCGTTCAGCCCAAGCTATATTTAATGGAATACAGCAGAGTTTTGAACAATATTCGACACAAAGATAAAGTAAACTGCTGTCCATTAAACTGCTTTCCTTGGTATTGCTGTAACAATTACAAGTATGGAATTTCTTGTCCTCTTCCAATTTATGGTATAAAATGGAAGAGGGGGGATGATTGTGAAGAGATGGATAAATATCGTTTGGTTTGTGATTTGTATTGGGTATTGTTCGGTTCCAGTATGGGCATGTACCGAGGGAAGTGTTTTTTATTATACGATGAATGAACAAGGAAATTTAGATAAGTATGGGCAGAAGATTATATTTTGTAGCCCATTTACTTCAGAAGAAAAAGCAAGCATATTATTTGAAAACTTGTTTTATAAATGGAATAGGGAGGGCGTATGGACTGCTGTACCTCGAAACACTACATTAATTGGACTTCAATTAGCGGAAGGACATTTAGTTATAAATGTATCAAAAGAAATAAAAGAGTATGGTGGGTCTAGTTGGGAACAAATGGTAGAAATTCAACTTCTGGATACAGCTTTCTCTTTACCTACGGTAGAGCAAGTGACACTACTCATAGAAGGTAAGTTGGATGCTTTGCCTGAAGGAACCCAGATTCATCATATATGGAGACAACAATGGAAGCAAGAAAGGATGAAGCAAGATGGAGAGAATTGACGGAAGAACTGCGGCAGAGTTACGGACAGTAAAGATTACCAGAAACTATATTAAGTATCCCGAGGGTTCTGTTTTGATTGAAATGGGAGATACAAAGGTTATTTGTAATGCTACCGTAGAAGAACAAGTTCCACATTTCAAAAGAAATAGTGGCGAAGGTTGGATTACAGCAGAATACGCCATGCTCCCTAGGGCGACAAATACAAGAAATGCAAGAGATATACAGCGCTTAAAGCAAAATCAACGGTCAGTGGAAATCCAACGACTTATTGGAAGAGCCCTGCGGTCTGTAGTAGATTTTAAGCTTCTAGGAGAAAGAACGATTACAGTGGACTGTGACGTCATACAGGCAGATGGAGGCACTAGGACTGCGGCAATCACAGGAGCCTATGTAGCATTGATGGATGCGTGTAGATATTTACTGGACAAAAAGTCGATCTCTAAAATGCCTTTGCGAGGCTTTGTAGCAGCTGTGAGTGTGGGTATTGTAGACGATCAACCAGTTTTGGATCTATGCTATAAAGAAGACTCCAAGGCAAAAGTAGATATGAATATCGTCATGACGGATGCAGAAGAATATATTGAAGTGCAAGGGACAGGAGAACAGGCTCCATTTTCCAAGGATCAACTGGATGCATTGCTTGAACTAGGGCGACTGGGTACAGGTGAGTTGATTAGGCTACAAAAGCAGGCATTTGGAGAGTAAGGCATCTTCAAAAAAATACCTAGTCAATATGATGGTATATTTTGCGCCATACTTCGTTGTCAGAACCCCATGATAATACCATTATCATGGGAACCTTCCGCCTCGTCTGACACAAAATATCCTTATCCTCTTGACTAAGTATTTTCTTTCAGCTGCCTAAAAGCTGTATGATAAAATCAATGATCCTTTCACAGGAGTATTTTTTGAGGAGAGGAATTTATGAGAGAGATTATTTTTGCCACCAAGAATAAAGGTAAAATCAAAGAAATCAATGAAATCATGAGGGATACAGGAATTATGGTCATCTCTATGGAAGAAGCAGGTATTGATATCGATATAGTAGAAGATGGAGAAACCTTTGAGGAAAACGCAATAAAAAAAGCTGTGGCAATCATGAAAATAAGTGGTAAAATTGCACTTTCGGATGACTCGGGTTTAGTAGTAGACTATCTAGGTGGGGCTCCTGGTATATATTCTGCAAGATTTGGAGGAGAAGGGGCAACGGATGCAGACAAAAATGAAAAGGTTCTCTCTTTATTACAAGGCGTGCCTCATAAGGAGAGAACAGCAAGATTTGTTTGTGTCACTGGAGCCGCATTCCCAGATGGAACAACGATTACCACCAAAGGTACGCTAGAAGGGCTGATTGCTGAAGCACCTATAGGGAACCAGGGATTTGGATATGACCCTATTTTTTTCATACCTGAGTATGATAGAACAGTAGCGCAAATGGATGCTGCCATTAAGAATCAAATCAGTCATCGAGGCAAAGCATTACGACGCATGAAGGAAGAACTGCAGCAAATAAAGGAGAAAAAAGAATGAAGCTATTGGTAATAAGCGATACCCACGGTTCTCTAGACCATGCAGCTGGAGTTATTGCTGCTATAAAAGATAAAATCTCAGCGATTATCCATCTCGGAGATCATGATAGAGATGCACAAAAAATTCAAGACTGGTATCCAAAGATACCGGTTCACTGTGTAGCAGGAAACTGTGATTTTGGCAGTCAATCTCCCAAAGAACAAGTGCTTACTTTTGTGCATAAGAAGATATGGATTACGCATGGACACAATCATCATGTAAAATGGGGATATGATACCATTAGCTATGCGGGATCTGAAAAAGGAGTAGATGCCGTACTATTCGGGCATACACATACACCTTTGTTAATACAGATCGGGTCGATGATCCTGATGAACCCAGGAAGCATATCAAATCCAAGAGGTACTCCGAACCCCACGTACGGTATGATCGATATAAATGATCAGGGAAATATGGGTTTTTCCATTGTGTCCGTACAGCCAAATGATCTGTATAAGCCTATTATGAATCTATAGAATAAGCATGGATCAATAAGAAAAAGCATCTCTAAAAAACAATAGTAGACTATAATTAAAAATAATTTAAAAAACCTATTGACGAATAGATAATGCTCATGTATAATACTCTTTGTCGGCAAAAACCTATTACGGGGTGTAGCGTAGCTTGGCTAGCGCGCCTGATTTGGGTTCAGGAGGTCGCAGGTTCGAATCCTGTCACCCCGACCACGCGGGTGTAGTACAATGGTAGCACACCAGCCTTCCAAGCTGGATACGTGGGTTCGATTCCCATCACCCGCTCTTTGTACCTGTAGCTCAGCTGGATAGAGCAACGGCCTTCTAAGTCGTAGGTCATGGGTTCGAATCCCTTCAGGTATACCATATATGGTGAGTATTGTTCAGTCGGTTAGAACGCCAGATTGTGGTTCTGGAGGTCGTGGGTTCGAATCCCACTATTCACCCTGATCATAGTTATTATGATCAACATCATACGGTTTCATATTGGGCACTCGCCAAGCGGTAAGGCACAGGACTTTGACTCCTGTATTCGAAGGTTCAAATCCTTCGTGCCCAGCCAATAAGGGTTACTAGCTCAGTTGGTAGAGCACTGGACTTTTAATCCAGTTGTCCCGGGTTCGAGCCCCGGGTGACTCACCATTTTTATCTGCGGATGTGGCGGAACTGGCAGACGCGCTAGACTTAGGATCTAGTGTCCATGACGTGCAGGTTCGATTCCTGTCATCCGCACTACAAAAAAACTTCCTGAATTCTTATTCAGGAAGTTTTTTTGTATCAGACAATAAAAACAAACTTGCGTATTTATGAATGTAGAATAAAAAAGAGTAGGGAGGAATGTATATGTACACAACAGAACAAAAACTTTTGATTGCCTTTAGTCATTTAGGAGGATTTACTGGATTTGTAGTAGTAGCACCCCTTGTGATCTATCTTCTAAGCAAAGACCAAGCAGTGAAAAATAATGCAAAAGAAGCCGCTGCATTTCAAGCTTTGGTTACTATCGGAGGGATTGCAGTAGGTATTATAAGCTTTATAGGAAGGCTCTTAACTCCAGTCTTGATCGGTGTTCCTATATCCATCGTAGGAGGTCTAATAGGTACAGTATTAGCAATCGCAGGTATTGTGCTCCCTATTATGGCAACGGTTAAAGTTCTAAAGGGAGAAGAATTTTCTTATCCTATTACAGGTGCATTTGTGCGCGGTATCCAATAATAGATTTTTTGTTTTCTATAGATAAAGGCTCTGCAAAATTTTGCAGAGCCTTTATCTATGATTTAATCTTGAGGTTTGCCGTATAGAGCTAGATTATTATTCTTGTAGCGACTATCGTGGGTAACATCTTTTCCAAACCAATCAGGCGCTATAAAGTCAATAGCATCCTTCTCAGTTTCAAATTCCACTTCTATCGTGGTCAGTCCTGATAATTCTTCTCTGTAAATATCTATTTCGGCTGTTAAATTATGATCGATCGGTACTAGATAGCGAACTTTAGAAACTACTTTTGACTCAATTTTAAGCCATAGACTTTCAAATTGTTCTTTTGTGAGTGGAATTTCCATTTCCTCTCTTTTCAGATGTCCTTTTGTTTTCACATTTAAATAATAGTATTCATCGCAGTGACGCAAACGAATGACTGGGTCCGTAGACACATAAGCCTGAAGGATTTGCAGTTTTTCATATTTTTCTAAGTCGCTAGGCATTTGATGCACTAAAAATTTTTTTTCGATTTCCATAAGTAAGACCTCCTGAAAGATTTGTATCATGATCTGCATATATTATATTTTATATTTACAATTTTTGAAACCCTTTTGTGCAAAAAAACATAATTAAAAGTATAAGCTATATATAATACTCAAAAATGATTGACAAAATACAAGTATATCTATATAATTATATACAAGAAACAGATGGACAATGGGGTCTATGTATTATTACAATACGTAGGCCCTTTTTATGTTCCTATAGGAGGAAGGAGTGGGAAATATAGCACAAGCAATGCTAGTCATGGCAGAAGGATTTGAGGAAATAGAGGCAATAGCGGTAATTGATATCCTAAGAAGAGCAGGGATTGATACCAAGATTATTTCTATGACAGGAAGTATACAGGTAACAGGAGCGCATCACATTACTCTTTTGGCAGATGCTTTATACGATGAAATACAAGTCGAGGATATACAAATGATCATACTTCCCGGCGGCATGCCAGGCACTAGAAATCTTCAAAGTCATGAACAGATAGGGAGGTGGATCACACAATTTCACAAACAGAAAAAGTGGATTGGAGCTATCTGTGCAGCCCCCAGCATACTCGGGTTGTTACATGTGTTAGAGGGTAAATCTGCTACATGCTATCCTGGATTTGAGTCTGATCTAAAAGATAGCAAGTATATATGTGAACCAGTTGTGCAGGATGGTCATATTATTACTTCAAGGGGAGTGGGTACAGCACTTTTATTTGCGCTGAAACTCGTAGAAGTGATCAAAGGTATAGATGTGGCGGAGGATTTAAAGGCTAAGATGATTATTGAGTAAATAAAGTTTTCATGCATATACCACAAGGTTGCAGAATACTTTATAGAGACATACTGATCTAGGTAGTAATCCAAAGATACTAAATTGTGTAATACTAATACAAGAATGATTGGAAAATACCAAAAATTAATGCGTATAGAAAAAAACTTGCATTTTCTTACAATGCATGGTATAATTCATGTTGTGATTTCAGAAAAAATCAGAGTGTAATATAATGTAAAAGGGAGGATTTTAATAATGAAAAAACGTTTACTTGCTTCTTTATTGGGTGCAGTGATGTTACTCAGCGTGGGAATGACCGGTTGTGGTCAAAAAGCTACTGAGAATACAGGCACAGCACAACAAACAGCAGAACAAACAGCAGCAACACCTAAAATTCTAAGACTGAATAATCAAAGTGAACCAGGTTCACTACATCCAGGAAAAGCGCAGGGTACGCATGATTCTTGGCTGATCGAGCATGTGATGGAAGGATTAACAAAGAAATCACCAGAGGGAAAAGTAGTAGAAGGTATGGCTACAGCATGGACTGTGAGCGAAGATGGTACAGTTTACACTTTTACACTTCGTGATGGTGTAAAATGGAGCAATGGAGACCCTATGGTAGCTAAAGATTTTGAAATAGCTTGGAAGTACTTATTGAATCCAAAAACAGCTTCTGAATATGCATACCAATGTTACTATTTAGCGAATGGGGAAGCTTTCAATGCATCCACTGAAACAGATGATGCCAAACTGAAAGAATTAGAAGATGCTGTAGGAGTAAAAGCATTAGATGAAAAAACGTTAGAAGTACGTCTAGAAGCTCCAACACCTTATTTCCTTGAATTGTTGTCCTTTTACACATACTATCCAGTTAACCATAAAGTACAAGAAGCAAATCCAGATTGGGCTAACGATGCATCTACGTATGTATCCAATGGACCTTTTATATTTACAGAATGGAAACATAAAGAAAGCATGAAAATCGTAAAGAATGAAGAGTATTATGACAAAGACAAAGTGAAATTAAATGAGATTCATTTTGCTATGATTGAAGATGAAAATACAGCATGGCAAATGTACCGTAATGATGAACTAGATATGGCATATCCACTGCCACAAGATGTAACAGCACAATTAAGTGCACAAAAAGATCCTGAGTTTGTTATTGGAGCAGAGTTAGCAACATATTTCTATCGATTTAATACCACTAAAAAACCTTTTAACAATGTGAATGTTCGTCGTGCTTTGTCTATGACGATTGATCGTAAAACGATCGTAGAAAGTGTAGCCCAAGGGGGTCAAACGCCAGCATATACGCTTACCCCTTACGGAATCGCTGATGTTTCTGGGGATTTTACTCAAAACACAGGAGAATTATTTAAGTATGATCCTACGGAAGCACAAAAACTACTGGCTCAAGGATTACAAGAAGAAGGCATGGATAAAATGCCAAACTTCGTAATTCTATATAATACGAGTGAAGGACATAAAAAGATCGCAGAAGCTATCCAAGAAATGTGGCGTAAGGATCTTGGCATCCAAGTAACTTTGGAGAATGTAGAATTCCAAATTAAACTAGATAGAGAAGACAAACTGGATTTTGAAGTAGCGCGTTCTGGATGGGTCGGAGACTATGTAGACCCTATGACCTTCTTAGACATGTTTGAGTCCACTTCTCAACAAAATGATACAGGATGGGTAAATGCAGAATATGATGCCTTAATCAGAGCAGCAAAAGCAAATCTGGATTTAGCATCCCGTTCACAACAATTACATGATGCAGAAAAAATTCTGATGAGTGAGATGCCAATTGCTCCAATTTATTTCTACACTGCACCCTATACATTAAAACCATATGTAAAAGATTCATACAAACCAATCAACAGATATACACAATTCCAATATGCTGATATAGTAAAATAATGTAGAAATATTAAATCGTGGTATGCTGCACAGCATACCCGATTTTCTTTATAAGAAATACAGAGCAAAATGTAGAAATATGTAGAAAGGAGAGAAGATACATGCTGAAATATATTGGCAAACGGTTAGTACTCGCAATTTTAACCCTTTGGGTTGTAATCACAGTCACGTTTTTTTTAATGCATGCAATACCAGGAAATCCTTTTGCAAAAGAAGGAACAATGCCTCAGGGAGTATATGAGAATTTGCAAAGATATTATAATCTAGATAAACCATTACATGTACAATATGTAATGTATTTAAAAGCGCTAATGAGATTGGATTTTGGACCATCCTTGAAATCATCTGTTATTACTGTGAATGATTATATCAAAAATGGCTTTCCAGTATCCCTCCATTTAGGTTTGCAGGCATTGGCAATTGCGCTAACTTTCGGGCTTATTCTTGGGGTGATTGCAGCGCTCAATCATAATAAATGGCCAGACTATGTGTCTATGATCGTAGCTATTGTAGGTATTTCTGTACCGAGTTTTATATTGGCGACAGTGCTCATCAATTTTGTAGCAGTGGAATGGAAACTTTTACCGGTAGCTACGTGGAAAACATGGAAGCATACGGTCCTTCCCTCCATATCCTTAGCGATGATGCCGACAGCCTATATTGCCCGTTTGATGCGATCTAGTATGCTAGAAGTATTAGGACAAGATTATATTAAAACGGCGAAGGCAAAGGGTTTATCCCAAAGTGTAATTGTCATTAAGCATGCTATACGAAATGCCATATTACCTGTGGTAACGGTAATGGGAATCGTGACAGCTAATCTTGTGACAGGAAGTTTTGTGATTGAAAGAATATTTGGTATTCCAGGAATGGGAGAAATGTTCGTAAAAGGTATATTTAATCGGGATTATCCTGTTATTCTTGGATCAGCAGTATTCTATAGTGGCATTTTAATTTTTTTAATATTTATAGTTGATATATCTTATTCGTTTATTGATCCAAGAATTAAATTAACGGGAGGGGGCAAATAATGGATCCTAAAATAAAACTCTCACCGGAATTGTTTCAACCTTACTATGACAATGATAAGGATGCAGAGAAAATCTCGCGTCCTAGTATATCCTATTGGGTAGATGCATGGCGTCGCTTAAAGCAAAATAAGCTTGCCATGATAGGACTTGTTATTATTGCGATCCTGCTTATACTTGCTATAATAGGGCCTTATCTGAATGGTTTTACTTATTATGAGCAAGATTTTTCTAAGAAAAATCTGCCCCCCAACATGGAACATTGGTTTGGTACAGATTCTGCTGGACGGGATTTATTTACCAGGGCATGGTATGGGGCTAGAATATCCTTGTTTATCGGTATCATGGCAGCTACTTTTGATTTTATTATGGGTATCATATATGGTGGTTTTTCAGGTCTCAAGGGAGGCCGTATAGATACGTTTATGATGCGGGTTGCCGAAATCTTATATAGTGTTCCTTATTTGCTGATGGTTATATTATTAATGGTCGTTTTTGGTGCAGGTCTTTGGACCATGATCTTGGCGATGACGATTACAGGATGGATTCCTATGGCTAGACTCGTCAGAGGACAGGTACTTCAATTAAAAGAGCAAGAATATGTACAGGCTGCTCATACTATGGGTGCTGGTTCTTGGTGGATTCTCAAAAAACATTTGATTCCTAATACGATGGGTCCTATTCTTGTAAATATTACCTTGACAGTACCTACGGCTATTTTTGCAGAAGCAACTTTGAGCTTCCTTGGACTCGGGATTCCAGCGCCAATGGCTAGTTGGGGAACGATGACTAGTGATGCATTAGCCGCATTTTTGATCGGAAATGTATACCAGTTATTCATTCCTGCATTTTTGATATCTTTAACAATGTTTGGATTTAATGTGTTGGGTGATGGTTTGCGGGATGCCTTAGATCCCCGTTTGCGTAAGTAGAATCTTACCAGTAAAGAGGTGAAATGAAAATGGAGAATATATTAGAAGTAAAGGATTTACACGTATCCTTTCAAACCTATGGTGGAGAAGTGAAAGCGGTGCGGGGTGTTAATTTTGACCTGAAAAAAGGGGAAGCAATAGGTATCGTAGGAGAATCAGGCTGTGGAAAAAGTGTGACGGCTCAGTCTATCATGCAGCTTCTTCCCACATCTGTAGCAAGATATAAAAGCGGCTCTATTTTATTTGAGGGTCAAAATCTCCTAGCAAAGACCGAGCGTCAGATGCAGGACATACGCGGAAATGAAATCGGTATGATTTTTCAAGACCCCATGACTTCTTTGAATCCTACCATGAAAATAGGAGATCAGATTATGGAAGGGCTGATGAAACATCAGAAGCTCTCTAGAAGTGATGCACATAAGCGGGCTGTACGGATGATGGAACTAGTAGCAGTGAATCAGCCAGAAAAACGAGTTAATCAGTATCCACATGAATTTTCAGGAGGAATGCGTCAACGAGCTATGATTGCAGTAGCCCTAGCCTGTCATCCTAAAATCCTTATTGCGGATGAGCCAACAACTGCGCTAGATGTAACAGTACAGGCTCAAATATTAGAATTAATGAAAGACCTGCAAAATAAATTGGATACGTCTATTATATTGATTACCCATGATCTAGGGGTTGTAGCAGAGATGGTCAATCGAGTAATTGTCATGTATGCGGGGCAAGTAGTGGAGACGGGTACAGTGGATGATATTTTCTATCATTCTAAGCATCCCTATACAAAGGGTCTGTTAAAATCCATACCACGATTAGATATGGATCGTTCCAGACCGCTAGATCCTATATTTGGTACTCCGCCAGATTTATTTACTCCACCCGAAGGCTGTCCGTTTTTTGCACGATGTAATTCTGCTATGCAGATCTGCAAAAACCATAATCCATTGTTGGAAACAGTCAATGGCCAGCATCAGGCCGCTTGTTGGATGAATCATCCTATGTCCCAAGCCGCAGCAGCAAAAGAAAGTAAGTAGAGGAGGGTTACTATGAATACAAACAAATCTGCGGTATCTAAGTCTACTGAATATTCAAAGGAGATCCCTCTTGTACAGATTCGAAATCTGAAAAAATACTTTCAGGTAGGAAATCAGGTTCTGCAGGCTGTGGATGGATTGGACTTGGATATATATCGTGGTGAAACAGTGGGTCTTGTAGGAGAAAGTGGCTGTGGGAAATCAACTGCTGGACGAACGATACTTCGTCTATATGAGCCAACAGAAGGAGAAGTGACTTTCGAAGGCGCCAATGTGTACAAACAGTCCACTAGTCAATTGAAGCAGATGAGAAAGCAGATGCAAATGATTTTTCAAGATCCTTATGCATCCCTTAATCCAAGAATGACAGTAGAACACATTATTGGTGAACCTTTAGATATTCATCGGATCGTATCAGGCAAACAAAGAAGAGAAAAAATTGTTGAACTTTTGGAATTGGTAGGACTTAATGGAGAACATGCCAATCGATTTGCCCATGAGTTTAGCGGAGGGCAGCGGCAGCGTATTGGGATTGCTCGGGCTCTAGCTCTTCAGCCTAAGTTTATTGTATGTGATGAACCTATTTCTGCTTTGGATGTATCTATTCAAGCACAGGTAGTTAATCTATTGAAAGATCTTCAGAGTAAAATGGGACTCACCTATTTGTTTATTGCCCATGATTTATCCATGGTTAAATATATATCTGATCGAGTTTTAGTGATGTATTTGGGTAATATGGTGGAACTTGCCGAGAGTGATACTCTATATAGGGAACCTTTACATCCGTATACACAGGCACTCTTATCAGCAGTTCCAATACCCGATCCAGAAATTGAAAGAAATCGGGAGAGAATTGTATTACAGGGAGATGTACCAAGCCCTATTAATCCACCATCTGGATGTGTGTTCCGTACGCGATGTGCCCATGCTAAAGAACAGTGTGCCAAAGAAAAACCAGTATGGAAAGAAGTAAAGCCTGATCATTTTACAGCATGCCATTTATATAATTAACGATAATATTAAATATATAACAAGAAAAGCGTGCAAAAAGATGCACGCACTTGTGACCTTGGAAAATTGGCGTTTTAGGAACAAGACAAAGTTTCCAAGGTTATAAAAAAAGCAGGCGTATATGCCTGCTTTTTAAATATCTTATTATGGTATTAGTTCATTAGTGCATCATAGATACAGGGATATGGGAAAAAAGAATTTTGATATTTTTCGAAGTAATGTTTTGAAGTTTAGAAAGATGTAAAGCTTCTCTAACTTTGCGAAGGTCAATGTCATAAATATAAGAAATATCTTCACAAGTATATTCTTTTTTGGTGCTCCGCTGTAGTTCTCTACGAAAAAGGCTGCAAATCGTACTGCTTCCATTTCTCATAATAGTAAAAAAAGTAATTATATTAATATCATTTATACATTCTTTGGACATAATACTTACTATCTCCTCTTCAGAAATATAAAGAAGTTTGGATATGGTGCAGATATTCAAGTTTTCAATCTCTGTTTTTAAAAAAAGGTCGATTTCTTGCAATTTTGGAACGATATCTTTCTCATAGATGTGTAAAAAACTGTAGTTGTTCATAGGATGTATGTACATCTCTACTGTCATGTAGGAGCCCCCTTTGCAGTTATATATATATATTATAGCAGAAAAAAGTTAGGATTTCATATGTAATAGTTGGTATGTTTTGAAACTGAAAAATAGAAAAGGTGTTGTTATTGAATCCCATACAAAAGTACTTTCGCATTCGTCAAAACCTAATAGATCAATATATAAAAGGTGATATGACAAAGAAAGAATATCTACAAAGAAATTATGAGGCAGTATTAGAGGTAGATATACAGCCCTTTCGAAAAATTGATTCTATAGAAAAAGGATTGTTTAACTATCAATATTATAATGCCTTAGCAAAACAAATGAAAAGTTTCAGTAGCGGAAATGGTATTGAATATGCGCGAAAACAAGAATACCTTGAGAAGGCAGATCAGTATTACTATAAAAAAGACCAAGCCACTTTAGGCCTGCTTCGATTTTTAGACTATCGAAATGTAGCAGCTTATTTTATCCAAGTTCGATCTAAGCATTTAAAGGGAAAACTCTTTGAAGTGGTATTACTAGAACACTGTCATGTCATTCTTCACTCTACGAATACCCTGATCTTAAAAAAGCTTAGGGAAGAGTGTGTGTTTGAAGAAGAAATA
>CALKRZ010000096.1 GCA_937989765.1 uncultured Clostridia bacterium
TGGATGAACTTGATACAATCGAGTTATTTGAGGCACCGGAGCATGGCCGAATCTTAGGTGAAGTAACCACAAAGCAGGAAGAAATCTATAAAGCATTGGGGATTAATCTACCCTCGTTATAAATTTCGGGAATTCAGGTTACAAGGGGGATCCTTCAATTATACGACTGATTCATGGGGGAATCAATGAAACCCATGTATTTCATCTGCATAACCATCAATGGCGACTAGAATCTAACAATCCAGATTCTACTCTTATTGACTCCATCTCCATAAGTCCTCAAGAAAGCTATACCATAGAACCTTTATATGGCGCTGGCAGCCTAAATGGTGCTATTAGTGATGTGATCTGGCACTGCCATCTATATCCCCATTTTGATATGGGCATGTGGGGACTATGGAGAATAATAGATCGACTGGAAGATGGCTCACGGCAGCTACCTAACGGAGTGATCATTCCAGCATTACAACCTTTACCTGATCGAGTACCCCCTCTACCTCCTGATGAAGATCATCCCGGCTTTCCTCTCTTTTTAGCAGGAACATCAGGTCAAAAAGCACTGAAGCCTCCCCTAGGAATTATAGGAAGTGAAGCACGTTTCCCCACCGAATTAGAGGAGAAAAATTTTGTAGAGGATGCAGTACCGGGAGCGATTTATTCCAATCCATGTCCTCCTGATGCACCTGTTAAAGTATTTAAAATTTCTGCCATACAAAAAAAGATCGTCTACAACCGAGAAGGCTGGCATGATCCAGAAGGACGATTTTTTGTCTTAGAAGAAGATGAAAAAGATGTGCTAGACGGCAAAAAAGAGCCAGAACCCTTGGTCATTCGTGCCAATGCTGGGGACTGCATCGAAATACATCTAACCAATAAATTGCCTATGTATATAGGTGGAAACAAGTTTCAGTTAAAGATGATGACAAATGAAGCAGGATATCATATCCATTTAGTTAAATTTGACGCTATTGCATCTGACGGGGGCGCCAACGGTTGGAACAATGATTCGTCCGCCCTCCAAGGAGATACTCTTATCGAACGATTCTATGCAGATACAGAACTACGGACTATATTTTTTCACGATCATCTATTTGCCAACACCCATCAACAGCACGGCTTATTTGGTGCTTTGATTATAGAACCTCCTTCTTCCACATACCACCATCCTAGAACCGGTAAAGAAATAAACAGTGGTACCCAAGCGATCATCCGCACTCCCTGCCAACCAGATTTTAGAGAATATGTGCTGGCCGTTCATGATTTCGCCTTATTATTTGATAAAGAGGGGAACGAACTAAATCCACCCCCATTCCCTAACTCTCCAGATGATCCAGGCGTAATGGGGATTAATTATAAAAATGAACCTATACAATTTAGAAAAGGAGATCCCGCATACCTCTTTAGTTCTTATATTCATGGAGATCCCGTTACTCCTCTTTTAGAAGCCTATGAAGGAGATCCTATTCGCATACGTCTATTTGATGGAGCTCATGAAGAAAGTCACACTTTCAATCTCCATGGTCTTAAATGGAAAAAAGAACCTACAGATGTATTATCTCCCTATGTTCAAGCCCAATCCCTAGGGATCTCAGAAGCTTTCAACTTGGAAATTCAGCAAGACTATAAAAAAGGGGATTATCTCTATTATTTCGGGGCCATTGATGACATATGGTTAGGCTTATGGGGTATCCTGAGAGTCCATAGAGAAAGAGTCTCTCATTTACAACCATTAAAGGATCGACCCACCCCTCCCCGCAGGAAAAAACCGTTGCCCACAAAGACCGGAACCCCTCCCCCAAAGGCGAAGCATCCAGGCAATCCATGCCCTCCTCATACAAAAGTGAGGAAGTATCATGTGGTAGCTATTCAAAAAGATATTAAATATAATAAGTATGGAGATCATGATCCAAATGGACTTATGTTTGTACTGAAGCAGCATGAAAAGAGAGCCTTAAGAGGAAAAGCGAGAGTAGAACCTTTAATCCTACGAGCTAATGCCGGTGAATATATTCAAGGTACCTTAACAAATCATCTATGTAAACCTATTCCTCAGGATGCTCACCCTGGTGTACCGGTAGATGCGCCCGTAGAAGTGTCTACCAGAGTATCCCTCCATCCTCAGTTCCTCCGATACTCTGTACTAAATTCTGATGGTGCTACAGTTGGGTTTAATCCTGACCAAACTATAGCTCCTGGAGAAAGTATCACCTACCTATGGTATGCAGATGAAGAAATAGGCGCTTGTCTGCTTACAGATATGGCTGACCTGCGCAGTCACAGGCATCATGGATTATTCGGGGCTATTATCATAGAACCTCCTGGATCCGTTTATTTAAGCGCTGTAACCGGTAAACCCCTGAGACATCCAAATCATAGAAACGCCATCATTTCCTGCCCTTATAAGGATAATTTTAGAGAATTTGTGCTATTTATGCAAGATGGGCTTAGCTTATATGATAAACACAATCATAAAATTCCAGATCCGGTAGATGCTGAACATGCTGATGATCATCTAGATTTTGAAGATCAAGGGCAAAAGGGATTCAGCTATCGATCAGAACGATTTGCCAATAGGCTTGCACGTGATCCGAGAGTGCACCTAGTGATGAGTTCAAAAATTCATGGAGATCCATCCACACCTTTGTTTACTGCTTACCCTGGAGATCCTGTTCGATTTAGAATGCTGATGCCAGCAGACAAACCTCGAAATCATAGCTTTGTACTTCACGGACATTCTTGGAGAACCCATCCTGAAGATCGTCATTCCAATCTAATTTCTGTTCAAGGTGCCATAGGGGTAGGAAATGTCTTGAATATCATTTTGAAAGATGGGGCAAATATTCATCCTGGTGATTACTGTTATCGCTCTGGCTTATTCCGATGGGATGTAGAAGAAGGTATGTGGGGTATATTTAGAGTGCTAAAAAGAAGATGTCGTCATGTTGCTCGTATAGTACAGAATAATGATAAAGATCTGCTATAAAACTCAATATATGAATTTACTATACTAAAAGCTCCTTCTTGGTAGACTTCCTTATACCAAGAAGGAGCTTTTATATGATTGTTAGACTGAAGAATCCACCTAAAGGGTTTATTCGATGCTGACTAGGGTATAGCCTGCTTCTTCTTCCACCGCGTATTTTAACTTTGCGTCTTCCACTTCATCCTCTACTTCAATGACTGCATTTTTATTAGCTACATCTACCTCTACTGTCTTTACCCCAGATACATCCGCAAGAGCAGATTTCACATGATTTGCACAATGTCCGCAGCTCATTCCTTCAATGATCAGTTTCTTTTTCATCATCATTCCTCCTCATTCCTATAGTTTGATATATCGATCCAAGATCATAATGATCTCATCGATTTTTTCATCCCCTTGATCTTCTTTGATTGCCGTTTTTACACATCCCTGTAAATGCTGTTTTAGAAGTTCTAGATTGCTTTTTTTTAATAATGCCTGCACCGCTAAAATCTGCTTTGAAATATCCACACAGTATCTATCGTCTTCCACCATTTTGATGATGCCATCTAGCTGACCTCTTGATGTTTTTAGCAAATCCAGAATCTTTTTGTCATTACATCTTGCCATCGTACCACCTCAGTCAAATGAATAAAAAATTTTAAAATCACCTACTATTATACCCTATTTTATAGGTTTGAAGCTTCTTAAGCGTAGTGCATTTAAGAGTACAGATACAGAACTAAAACTCATGGCAGCTGCAGCAAACATAGGGTTTAATCTTGGACCTCCAAAGGCATACAGCAAACCCGCTGCTAGTGGTATCCCTGCGACATTGTAGAAAAATGCCCAGAACAAATTTTGTTTGATATTTCGGATGGTACTCTTGCTGAGCTGTAATGCAGTGACTACATCTAGGAGATCACTTCTCATCAGTACGATATCGGCGGATTCCATGGCAACATCTGTTCCAGAACCGATAGCAATGCCTACATCTGCTTGGGCTAATGCCGGGGCATCATTGATTCCATCCCCTACCATCGCTACTTTTTTTCCTTCTTTCTGAAGTTTTTTTACTTCATTGGCTTTATCCTGAGGCAGAACTTCAGCTAATACTCTATCGATCCCTACTGTCTTTGCAATCGCTGCTGCTGTTTTTTTATTATCTCCCGTGATCATAGCCACCTCTATGCCCATCTCATGGAGTTTTTGAATCGCCTTTGCGCTGCTTTCTTTCACCACGTCTGCCACTGCAATGATTCCCAAAAGTTTTTTATCATCTGAGATATACATGGGTGTTTTTCCTTCATTGGCCAGTTGATCTGAAATCTGTTGTACCCCTTCTACCTCAATATGACGATCATCCATTAACTTCCTATTCCCTAGTAAAAAAGCTTTATTTTCAATAGTCACTTCAATGCCATGACCCGGAATAGCATTAAATGCATCCAAGATATGCAGTTGAATGCTTCTTGCTTCTGCACCTCTTACGATGGCTTCTCCCAAAGGATGTTCAGAACCTTTTTCTGCTGTGGCTGCAATTGCCAACAGCTCATTTTCTTCATATTGTTCAACTACAACTACATCCGTCACTTCGGGTCTTCCCGCAGTAATCGTACCTGTTTTGTCAAATACAACGGTTTTTACTCTGTGCGCAGTTTCAAGTGCTTCTCCACTCTTGATCAGCACTCCATTTTCTGCTCCTTTTCCTGTGCCTACCATAATGGCTGTAGGTGTTGCTAATCCCAAGGCACAAGGACATGCAATCACTAGGACAGATATAAAGATGGTTAAAGAGAATATCAGAGAACTTCCAGTTAAAAACCATGCAGATCCAGCAATAACAGCAATCAGCAGTACAATAGGAACAAAGTAGCCACTAATAATATCTGCTAGCTTGGCAATGGGTGCTTTAGAACCTTGGGCTTCTTCTACCAACTTTACAATCTGTGCCAGCACTGTGTCTTTTCCTACTTTTGTGGCTTCAAACTGTATAGACCCTGTTTTGTTAATGCTTGCACCAATGATTTGACTCCCTACCTTTTTCTCCACCGGTAGACTTTCTCCTGTTAACATAGACTCATCTACTGCCGTAGTTCCTTGAACCACTGTACCATCTACGGGCATCTTTTGTCCCGGCTTCACTAGGATAATATCTCCTACCTGTACTTCCTCTATAGGAATCTCTATCTCTTTTCCGTCCTGAATGATAATGGCTGTCTTAGGCGCAAGCCCCATAAGCTTCTTAATCGCTTCTGATGTTCTTCCTTTTGCGACAGCTTCTAAATACTTACCGAGAAGAATAAGAGAAATAATAACGGCTGCTGTTTCAAAATATAGGTCTTGAGAATATAGCTCGACCTCTTTCATTGTGCCCGTCATGATTTTATATACAGCAAAAATACCATATACCATGGCTGCGCTAGTTCCTAACGCAATCAGAGAATCCATATTCGGTGAGCCCTTAAAGAGCGTTCTGAAACCAACTGTGTAAAACTTATATCCTGCAATCACTACAGGAATTGTTAATATGAGTTGGCTCAATGCAAAATTAACGACATTTTTATGCCCCATCAGAAATGAAGGCATAGGAAATCCCAACATATGTCCCATTGCAATATATAATACAGGCACTGTAAAGATCGCTGAGATCATAAACTTCAGCCATAATGTCTTGATTTCTTTTTGTCTTCTCTCTTTTTCATGATCCACAGATTGGTTCTTTTCTTCGTCTAAAGGCTTATATCCTGCCTTTACGATCACCTGCCTAATATCCGACATCCTTGCTTTTTCAGGATTATATTTGATGCTTGCCGTTTCAGTGGCAAAGTTTACAGCTACCGACTCTACGCCTTCTAGTTTACCCACTGCTCGTTCTATGGCTTTTGCACAGGATGCACAGGTCATTCCAGATATAGAAATGGCAGCGTCTTTGCTTGTGGATTCTTCACTTGCTTTATAGCCTGCTTTCTCTACCGCCTCTATAATATGTTTTGTTGTGATAGAGTTTTCATCATACTTTACTATTAATTTCTCTACTGCAAAGTTAATAACTGCTTCTTCAACACCCGTTACTTTACTTACTTTTTTCTCCACTGTTTTTGCACAAGATACGCAAGTCATTCCACTTATAACAAATGATTTAGATGTCATGCTATCGCCTCCTTATACCCCTCCCCTACGGGGGTGTAGTATAAATATATTATATTCCGATCAGTTTTATTTGTCAATATATATCTCAAAATTTTACTTCTGAGGTATATGCTAAGAAGTCTATCTTAAATCAGCTAGACTTCTAGGAAAAATGATGGTAAATTGACTTCCTATCCCAACTGTACTCTCCACAGTGATCTTCCCTTCCTGAGATTCAATGATCCTTTTTACAATAGCTAGTCCCAATCCTGAACCACCTGTTTTTCGATTCCTTGATTTTTCACACCGATAAAATCGCTCAAATATATACTTTTTGTCTTCTGGGGAGATCCCAATCCCTGTATCTGCTACTTGTATCACTATATCTTGATCTTTGTAAAACAAGCTGATTGTAACACTTCCCTGTTCTTCTGTGAATTTATAGGCATTGGAAATGAGGTTGAAAATAACTTGCTTCATCTTGTTCTTATCTACCCATGCCGCAATCTGTTCTGCTGCCTCAAAGTTAATCTGTATATTTTTACTCCTAAAGCTAGGCTCGAACTGACTGATCGTGGCTTCAATAATTTCATTTATCGAATGATATTCTTTTTCTATCACGAGCAATTCTGGTTCTAAGGATGTGATTTTTTCAAGATCTTTTACTAAATCTGTTAATCGATCTACTTCATCATAACATACTATTAATCTATCTGTAGTTGGCTCCCATATACCATCTATTAATGCTTCTATATGGTTTTTCAAAACATTAAGCGGGGTACGAAGTTCATGCGAAATGTCAGCCGTTAATCTTTTCCTGAGTATCTCTTGCTCTTCTAAGGAACTGCCGAGATGATTGATCGACATTGTTAGATCATCGATTTCCTTTGTATTTGTCTTTAAGTCTACTCGGGCAGTCAGATTTCCTTTTTGCAATATATCTGCTATATTTTTAATCTGAATAATGGGTTTAGCCAGTGCCTTCGCATTAACGACTCCAAATAAAGCAGAAGCAATCACACCCAGAATGGAGGCATTGGCTAGGCCTATATATAAGGAACGCATAAATCTCTTATCTGTAGCTTTTAGTATATCCGCTTTATATTGGGTAATATCCACATAAGCAACGATCCTATTCTCAACCTTAATAGGGTGTGTTGTTTCAATTACATCTTTTTGTCTTTCGGCTTGTTCAGTGGTATTGTAGAAATTTTTTAGACCTGTTCTCTCCATCTTCCATATAATATTTTTTTCTTCGTCTCGTAGGGTAATATAATAATGGCCCATCATAGCTCTATGCCATATGCTCATAATAATATCTTCATTTAACTCATCGTGAGACTGATATACATTTGTGAGATAATCTAATACTTGTTTATCTCTTTCTTCTTGATTTTCTTTCACATATATTTGAAACGAAGTATTAAAGATGTATTGCGTGACACCCATAAACATTGTCACTAGCAGTATGGATGTCACTGCAAATACAATACTCATCTTGGTAACTAGAGATATTTTCATAACTTACCTCCTGCTTATATCTCATTCTCCGTTGATGACTTGATGATAGATATTTTCAAATTTGACTGTTCCATCTTCCCTCATGATGCATTACTCAGCATCTTTTTTTTGATATTTCATCATAACTAGCATCATACCGATATGCATCAGCGGACAAAGCAAAATAACTCCTACATTGAGTATGCTTCTTATCATTTGATTTGATATGTTTACAAAAGGCAGGATCATTAAGATTGTAATTGGGATTAAACAACAAAGCAGCATAAGAAGCCCATGCTTTTTATCGTGAACGCATCCCCCGCCATTTTTTCGACCTTCATTTTTATTGTATTTATTCCATTTCATACTTGTCCCTCCTCGTATACTAGAATGATAATGGCTTAACTGTGACTAGGATACATATAGACTACCAGAGACATATGAATTTTTTATGAATCTCCCCTCTCCCCTTCAAATTTATACCCGATCCCAAAAACAGTAACGATATATTTGGGATTTTTGGAATCATCCTCAATCTTCCTCCGAATATTTTTTATATGCGCATCAACGGTTCTATCAGAGCCTTCAAAGTCCATTCCAAATACTTTGTCTATGAGATGATCTCGACTGAATACTTGATTAGGATTGCGGATAAACAACATGAGTAATTTGTACTCTGCTGGTGTCAGGTTAGCGTCCTGTCCTTTTTTATATACCTTATGCTCCACAGAATTAATTCTCAGATCATCTCTATAAAAGCTCAGTTCATCTGCTAACAGTTGTGTTGGCATTGATCTGCGAAGTACTGTACGGATCCTCATGAGAAGTTCCTTGGGACTAAAAGGCTTCACTAGATAATCATCCGCTCCTAGCCCAAGCCCTGCAATTCGTTCCTCTACTGCACTTTTAGCCGTTAACATTAAGATAGGGATGTTAGATTGTTTGCGGATCTGCTTGCATATTTCTTCCCCAGATATATCTGGCAGCATCAAATCCAATATAATAAGATGGGGATTGTTTTTGTAGAATAACGCCAACCCATCTTTCCCTCTGGTTGCTGCATATACGTCATAACCATCTTTTTCTAGATAAGCTTTTACAACTTCCAGAACCTGCTCTTCATCCTCAATGACTACTATTCGCTGCATTCTTATTCTCCTCCTCCATTGTATAGTACCTGTGCAAGTTTTCAAACGCAATGATTCTGTGTATGTATATTGTGGCGCATTACTCCAAGATATAAGCCCAGAATTTTTCTGTCATATTTTACTTATACCCCGTACATACTAAATATATAGCATAATTTAGTAGAAAGGCGTGATAAAATTGAGCAAACATTTATTGAAAGTAATTTCCCTCATAATACTTATCCCATCTCTTATTTTGGGAGGATGTACTGCTCCTAGGGTGGACACAGAAGAGCCTCAAGGATTAACTACCGGGACAGAGAGTGAAATTGTCGAAGAAGTTCCAGTGGGATCTGCAGGAAACGACTTAGAAATACTCAACCTCTGGAATGAGTATTCCATGATGACAAAAAACACAAGTCGAGTGATGGGTACTTCAAGCGAAGAAGTATCTATTTCTACTTCCCGCATGATATGGCCTGCATCTCAAGAAGGCAACAGACCGAAAGTTGTACTAATCGCCCCCAGTGAAAGTTGGCAGACACAGCTTCTCGCTGTAAATCTGATCCATCATCCCAGTGACGGTCCTTTATTAATAACAAGTAGAGAAACCCTATCTGATCTAGTACTCAGCGAACTCACGCGCCTAACCCCGAGAGGAAGTACAGATGGCATTCAAGTGATAACGATAGGAATGTCCGATAATGCTGATCAACAACTCATAGACAAGGGTTATAAAATAAAATCTATAAAAGCAGACAATATCTATAAACTTGCGGAAGATATAGATGAATATTACACTTCTATAAGCGGAGAAATGCCTAATTCTGTAATCGTATCATCATCCGAGGACTTGGCTTATGCATTACCCGCCGGGAACTGGATTGCCCATATGCCGGAACCCTTATTGTACGTTACCAAGGATGAAATACCTGAAGAGATCGTTCGGGCCCTTGAAAAGAGAAATAAAAAGGCTACGATATATTTATTAGGTCCAGAATCAATCATTAACAATGATATTGCTTCTACATTACAAACCTTTGGAAAAGTAATCCGTATATCCGGAGAAACCCCATATGCCAATGCCATTGCTTTTGCAAAGTATAGAGATAAAGATACTGGATTTGGCTGGGGCATTACCATGCCAGGGCACGGACTTGTTTTAGTGAGCAGAGATCATGTAGAAGATACTATTGCCGCAACTGCATTTTCTCATCGCGGCAAGCATGCACCTTTGCTCATATCTGACACAACTCAACCCCCTGAAATGTTAGTGGAATATTTAAAAGAACTAAAACCCTTTTTTCAAACTGAACCAACAGAAGGCCCCTATACTCACTTGTATATTGTAGGAGGAAAAGATAGGATTTCTGAGCTGCAACAAGGTGACTTAGATCACCTTGTGGAAATCGAAGCGGGTGATACTACAGGCATGAACAAGATGAATCATTAAAAAAGCACGATATTTTTGCAGAAGGACTATAAAAAACTCATTATTGCGGTTTTTTATAGTCCCTTTCTTCTATAGCATGAATGACCTTTTGTTCCTTCATACATCAATAAAAGCATGCTAGAAATCAGTTAATAGGAAATAACTCACCCAAAGCGGTTTATCTTTTCCAAGTAGAAAAAAGATCCTTATATTGCACCATTAATTCCTTTGATATTGTAATGGTTTCATCTGTTTCTGTCTTATCCTCCTTTAGAATAGGAATAGGATTACATCCACCACGTACTACTTCTACATCATCTACCCTAAATCGATTTCCACAATTTTGGCAGATCAATCCTTTCCCTTCCTGAACATAATATCCCCTACCTGAATCAAAACAAACTTGGCATGTATTAAATGCTGTTCGAATGGAACCATCATCGGCTTTTATCGCCAGTACTTCCATATATATTCCATCTGCTGTATAAGGGTAAAACTTTGCAGTTTGTGTAATCTCATTCTTAGGAATAATGAGATCCCCATCTTCTGTCACCTTTGTAGACGCTATTTTTTTCCCATTGTTTGAAAATATCACCAATCCAATCATAAAAATAGCTACGACTCCTACAAGTATCCATATTTTCTTCTTATCTTTGAATATAGTAGAAGTGTTTTTGTTATTTCCTTTTTTACCTATTTGTGTAGACATTATAATCCTCCTTCTATCAATATATCCATAGTATATCTTATAATTATGAAGATCTTATGAAATCCCATATAATGATTACATGAAGTCATTACAAGAAAACAGCATCCTTTATTCCCTCTGTAGTGGTAATAAAGGATGCTGTTTTTATCTACTACTTGATAATGCTCTCTAATTAATGCGAATATGATTTACTTCTCTTGAATCAAACTAAGAATGGCTTCTGCCTTTTTGTCTGAATTAAACTCTGCCTCATCAATATACAATGTCACAACAGGGTACTCTGCTTTTTCATAAAATAAATGAGCATCACTATCTTCGAAAACACCTTTAGGGTTCCTTTTACGACATACTTCTTCTGTAGCTTCTACAAATATTTCTATATACTTTTGCTCTCCAATAATATGTCTTGCATACTCTCGATCTTGTTTAAACTTACTGACTGATGTGACAATAGTAATCATCCCACTGTCTGCAAATAGGCTTGCTACCTCAGCCAATCTTCTTGTTTGCTCATGCGCATCTGCTTCTGTAAAGGTCAAATCTGAGCTAAGTCCAAAGCGAATATTGGCAGAATCTAGGTAGTATACCTTTTTACCCAAGTCAAATAGCTTTTTCTCTACCTTCACGGCGATTTCATTTTTTCCGCAGCCCGGTAATCCAGAGATCCAAATGACCTTCCCTGTTTGCTGGTATTTTTGTTCCCGATCTTTCCTAGAAACAAGACGTTTTCTAGGGGCCAGATTGGTGCTTTTTGTTGTCAGCTCTCTATTTTGCAAGGAGGAGTCTATACCCGAAATGATACCCCCGCCGCTTACGTTTAATTCATCCACAATCACAAAACGACCCGTATTTCTTATGTTCTTAAATTCATCAAAACCAATCATCTGCTTTGTTTTGATCGTCACTTCTGCTACATCACTTTTATGAACTGCACTGGAGTCATCCAATGTTTCTAACGTAGAAGCATCGATTACTCTGTTAATGGAAAATATTTCGCATTCTACTTCCTGGGTTCCTAATTTTAATTTATAACTTTTGTTTTTTACCAAATCGCTCTTGCCCATCCAAAAAATGTTGGCATTAAACAGATTGCCTGTAATAGGTGCATCTTTTTTCAGGGAAATAATCTCCCCTCTCTTATTAAAAAACTCATCCTCTACAGTAATCCCAACCGACATACCTGCTGTAGCCATATCACCTTTATCTTTTTCTGCCCAGTATTCGATGGATTTTACCTTTGTCACTTTATTCGTTGGAGAAATGAGGATTTCATCTCCCACATGAATAGAACCTGATTCTATTCTTCCTGCAATAATTCTTCTATGGTCAAATTTGTATACATCTTGGATAGGGAACCGCAAAGGCATATTTTTGACCCCCTCCTCCTTGGTAATAGAATCCATAGTCTCTAAAATAGAATCATATTTATACCAAGGCATTTTATCGGATTTTTCTACTACATTTTCTCCTAAGAACGCAGAAATAGGAATATAGCGGATGGGGAAAATGTTTAAGTTATACAAAAACTCATTGAAATCCTGTTGAATCTGTTCATACCGTTCTTCAGAATACGCTACAAGATCCATTTTATTAATGACCACATACACCTTTTCGATGCCTAATAAGGAAAGAATATAGCCATGACGTCTGGATTGTTCTTGGATTCCTTCGCTGGCATCAACCATTAAAAAGGCTACTTCTGCATTCGCGGCTCCCGAAATCATATTTTTTAAGAATTCTTTATGACCTGGTGCATCAATGATTACATAATCCCTCTTTTGGGTAGCAAACTGGAGCTGAGTTGTATCAATGGTAATCCCCTGTTGCTGCTCTTCTTCAAAAGCATCTAATAAATACGCATATTCAAAACTTTTTCCCTTTTCAGCAGAGAGTTTTTTTACCTTTTCGATAGCACCCTCTGATAAAGTATTTGTATCATATAAAATACGTCCAATCAAAGTGGATTTTCCATGATCTACATGACCTACCACAACAATATTGACTGATTCTCTCATTTCTTCCATACCCTTACCCCCCTATTACATATAGCCTTCTTTTCTTAGTTTTTGCATTGCATGTGATGCTTCTTGATCTTGCGCTCTGCCTGATCTTTCGGATTCTTTCGTATTTTTCAGTTCTTCTATAATATCATCAATACAGGTTGCAGTAGATTCTATTGGATTGGTACATGGCGCACATCCAAGGCTTCTGTACCTCTTTCCATCTTTTGCAAAGTATAAATCTACTAGTGGAATATTTTCTCGCTTAATATATTCCCAAATATCGATCTCATTCCAATGCAAGATTGGATGTACACGAATGTGATTACCTTTTTTAAAGTCTGTCTTAAACTGATCCCAAAGCTCTGGAGGCTGATCTGTATAATCCCATTCTGACTCTGCATTTCTTTCACTAAATACTCTTTCTTTGGAGCGCGAACCTTCTTCGTCACGACGAATCCCTAAAATTAACCCTTCAAACCCATAGTTTTTAACAACTCTGTGAAGGCCTTCTGTTTTTAATGCTTTACAGCAAATAAGCCTTCCTTGTTCTGGTCCCATCCCTTGCTCTAACGCCTCACGATTGATTTCAACAATCAAATCCATATTGTGTTCCTTTGCCATACGATCTCTGAATTCAATCATCTCAGGGATTTTGTAGGTTGTATCTACGTGGATAAAAGGAAACGGACAATGTCCAAAAAATGCTTTTTTGGCAAGCCAAAGCATCACTGTAGAATCCTTTCCAACTGACCATAGCATTCCTAGCTTTCCAAAATGCTTGTACGCTTCTCTTAAAATATAAATGCTCTGTGCTTCCAGTCTATCTAAATGATCCATAACAGCCCTCCTCAATATTGATTGGATTCTTTACGATTAATACGCACTTTCTTTGTTTCACCCTGTGGACTAGTTATATACCAATCCAAATAATCCTCTTCTTGCTTTATATGTAAATGACCGCCTCTGCCGCCTATATCCAGTCCTAAGTAATACTTGATGGCTTGTGCAGGGCACTCCTTTATACAGGCTGTGCAGCCCCAACAATCTTTTGGATATTTGATAAAAGTCTTTTTATATTCATCTTGGTATAGTAAGCTGCCGGGACAAGCTTTACAGCATTTTCCGCAAGAGATGCACTTTTGTTTATCAATGTGAATGCTCATACGCTTCATCCCTTTCTATCAAGTCTCTGTATAGGATGTTAACTTTTCCATCCCCATAGATAGAATTTACATATTTTTTCCAGTTTGCATCATCTTTTTCTGGGTAATCTTTGTTCTCTTGATAACACTTCCAGCGAGTTTCTTTCCTGGCTTTGAGATGCTCTATGAGTACTCTGCCTACATACAATCGATCGATGATCTCGTGGATAAAAAGTAGTTCATGTAGATCTTTTACTTGTAGAGTATAGGCTACATCCATAAGTTCATCCATGCGAGCGGCCGCAATAATAAGCTTTTGTTCACTGTAGGCATACTGTTGGGAGATGCCCCCCGCATATTCATCCATGATCTTTTGCATGGCTATTTCCAGTTCTTCAATCTCATACAAGCAGCTTCCATTTTCAAAAAATCGATGTAAGGAATTTACATATCTTTGTATTACACGTTCATCTACTGCAGGGCTTAGTTTTTGCTGAATTTCATTCACAGCTGCCAAAGCTGCAATTTCCCCTTCCACAAAACAGCCTGTTACATATTTCTTTGGACTACCACCTGCTACATCCCCAGCTGCATATAAACCTTTTAGTGTCGTTTTTCGGTTTCGATCTATCCAATAACCGCTAGCAGTATGTCCACCTACAATATAGGGCTCGGTACCTTGGATCTCGATATTTTGGGAAGCTGGACCTGTATTGTGCTCTAACCATTGTAAGGTTTGAGCAGGAGCCATATTCAAATAGGCTTTGTATAGTTCCTGTTCCTGTTCTTTTGTAATGCCTTTTGTTTGTAAGTAGCAGGGCCCATTTCCATTTTCATTTTCCATAAGAGTGGCATATAACCGCATAGGGGTTGTTGGCTCCCCATATTTACGTACATAAGTTTCGCCCTTTTTGTTTACCTGCTTTACTTTAACACCTTGAGCTACTGTGCCTGTAGGCGCAATAGTATCCTTACAACGGAGTGCTATAAAACGCATTTCAAAGCTTGTCATTTCTGCTCCCGCTCGTATACCCATGGCATAACCTGCCCCTGCATTAAAAGGACTGTACCACATTTTATGCCCTGAAAACCCAGGGTTATTGGGCTTATATAATCCTGCAGCACCACCCGTGGTACAAATCACTGCTTTAGCATATACAGCAATAAACTTTGGTTCTTCTATGGAAAAGCCAATGGCTCCTATAACTTCTCTGTCATGTACTAAATAATCAATCATATTGACTTTGTTCAGTACCTCTATAGAACGGTGTTTATACACTGCTTCCGATAGGAGGGGTTTTATATTTTCACCATTGATTTTTATACTGCCCCTACCTCGCTGTACATAGTTTCCATTTTCATCTTTTAGAATTGGGAGACCAAGCTCTTCCATTTTCTTTGTAACCGTATTTAATCTTTTTGCTATACTATAGACTAAGTCTTCTCTAATCACACCTTCCGAATCTTGTTTGACATACTCTACAAAGGATTCGGGGGTTTCATCCTCCCCAATATATGCATTGAGTGCATTGACACCTGCCGCTAAACATCCGCTACGTTTGATATTTGCTTTTTCAACAATCATAATCTTGCAATCAGACTGTTCTGCAGCTGTCAAGGCACTAAAGCATCCTGCCGTTCCTCCACCTATAATGAGAAGATCCGTGTGCAATATATTCACTTTAAACTGCATGATATCCCCCCTTAAAACTCCAGATAATTAATAATCTGATTCACACTCACTTCAATATCTTGTTCATGGGATTTGATGATCACTTCAGGGTTTTCTGGATCTTCATAAGGAGAATCAAGTCCTGTAAAGTCTTTGATCTCACCTTTTTTAGCCTTTTTGTATAAGCCTTTTGGGTCTCGTCTCATACAAATTTCCAAGGAGCAGTCTACCCATACTTCTACAAAGTCATCTCCTATTAATCGTCTGACAGAATCACGATCTTCACGAAAGGGGGATATGAAAGCTGTTAAGACAATAACACCGGCATCTACAAAAAGCTTAGCCACTTCTCCAATGCGTCGAATGTTTTCTGTACGATCTTTTTCATTGAAGCCTAGATCTGTATTTAAGCCATGACGGATATTATCTCCATCTAGCAGATAGGTCAGCTTGCCTAACTGGTAGAGTTTACTTTCTAGGGCACTTGCTATTGTAGATTTCCCAGAGCCAGACAGTCCTGTAAGCCAAATAACTGTACCCTTTTGCTGTAGGAGTACTTCACGATCTGTTCTATTGATACTGGTTTGATGCCATACGATATTGGTTGCTTTTGGGTCTCTCAAACAGACACCTCCTAATATACTCCGATGATCGGCCAATAAATCCAGGCAAAGATCATATAAATCATAATAGATATGATATTTAGAACCAATCCTGTTCTTAACTGCTCTCCTGATTTAAAAAAACCAGACGAATACGCAATGGCATTTGGGGGGGAGCTAATAGGAAACATAAATGCCAACCCCGCTGGTACTGCTACTAGGTAAACACTCAATTTAGGACTAAAACCAAGATTTGTGACAATCTGCATCACAAGGGGAAGTAAAATAACAATGACAGCTGCATTAGATATTCCTTCTGTCAGAAAGATACTGAGTGTCACAATCACGATCATAAATAGGAATAGGCTAAACTGTATACCAGAAATATACTTTCCCGAAATAAAATCCAAAAGCCCTGTTTCTTCTAAACATTTACCAAGAGCTATGGCTCCACCGTACATGAATATAGCACCCCAGTTTATTTCTTTCTTTGCATCATCCCATTTGATTACATTGAGAACAAAGAAGAG
>CALKRZ010000097.1 GCA_937989765.1 uncultured Clostridia bacterium
ATAGTCAGATGCCTCCTTCAGGTCTATTTGTGCAAGATTAGTATTTGAAGGATATAAGCATCTGATTTTATTTTTTCTAGGGAATTAATGGATTTGGTTTTTCAAAACTTGTAAAGTGGTATTAGTATATCATAAAAACTCAAAAAAAAAGAACACCTGTTAAGGAGGGCACTGAAAAAGTACTAAATTTGAATTTCTCTATACTATATGTGTATACCATTTATAAAATAAATACTACATATGGTATAGCAAATTCGCTTAGAATGACTTTTTCAGTGCCCTCCCTGTTAAGAGATGTTCTTTTTGCTATCCGTTTCTTTAACCGATAACATAAATTGCTTGACCCACTTTTCATAACAACTTTGGCAGACATCGATATGGTGTGTTTCCCCATCATACTTTGAGTTGTATCCCCATGTCTTTTCTATATGGAGATGATCTTCAAAATAACCATGGTTATTTTTCTGAATGGGTTTGCCGCATACATTACAATATATTTCTTCAATCTCTTGTTTTTTTACAGATATGGTCTTATAGGTTCTCATTTTATGCCCCCACTCTTAACAGTATGTTCCGCACAAATGATGCTGCGTAAAAATATGAATCCTCCACAAAGCTAAAATAATCCCTGAGGAAAAATAGATTCACTATGTATTTCGACCAAACTGCCCAAAAAGCTTCCACACAATATTTGGAAGTGAAAATCAGCACTATATTTGAACATCACCCTATCCTAATCTTTAATTTCATACAAATAGCCATGATGAGATCATGGCTATTTGTATGAAAGAAGCTATACTATTTTTTACTGTTCTTTGGTTTTTGTCCCATACTCCTTTTGTCAAACTGTCTCAGTTTTCTCATCACCCGTCCATGTATAGTGTCTGAAGCATATTTTCCATCTTGATCTGCTATCCCTGCTGGCATGCCCGTCAAAATCTCAATACCTTCTTCTATATGGGTAATGGCATAAATATGGAACTTTCCTTCTTTGACCGCATGGATCACTTCATCCTTTAATACCAAATCCATCACGTTCTGATGTGGGATGATCACCCCTTGTTTTCCTGTTAAACTGCGTTTTTCACATAGATTATAAAAACCTTCGACCTTATACGATACACCCCCAATAGGTTGGATTTCTCCTCTTTGATTGATCGAACCCGTCACTGCAATGCCTTGTTCGATGGGTGCCTCAGCTAAGCTAGAAAGGATCGCATACAACTCTGTACTAGAAGCACTATCTCCATCTACCCCATAATAATTCTGTTCAAAGCATACTCTACAGGATAAGGCTAATGGGAACTCCTGCGCATAGGTCTGCCCTAAATAGCCAGCCAATACCTGCACTCCTTTATCATGGATCCGACCACTCATATCTGCTTCTTTTTCTATATTGATAATACCTGATTTACCCATATACGTGGTTGCTGTAATCCGAGTAGGCTTTGCAAATGTATAGTCCCCAGTATCTAGTACAGCCAAACCATTAATCTGACCCACCTTTTCTCCATCGGTATCGATCATGAGTACATTGGATTCCATCATTTCTTCCATTTTTTCTTCGTACAGATTCGACCGATATTCTTTCTCCTCCACTGCCTTTTTTACATGAGCCATCGTCACTACTGCTGTTCCTTCTAAACTAGCCCATGTACTGGACTCACATAGGATTTCTACTAGTTGATTAAATCGAGTAGAAAGTTTTTCCTGATGTTCTGCTATTCTAGTAGAATATTCTACAATCTTCGCAACAGCACTGCTGTCAAAAGGTCCCACCTCTTCTCTTTCCGAAAAACCTTTGATAAAACGGGCTAATTTTATCACATTTTCATCCGTGCGTTTCATCTCATGATCAAAGTCTACACGGATCTTGAAGAGTTTTTGAAAATCTTCATCATATTCATATAAAAGATGGTATATATGACTGCTTCCTACTAAAATAACTTTAACATTTAGAGGAATAGGTTCTGGCTTCAAGGAGGCTACCGCGACTAGTCCTAATTGCTCCCTGAGATTTTCTATAGAGATTTCTTTCGTTTTCATAATCCTTTTTAAAGCTTCCCACGATTGTACATTCGATAAGAGATCATGTGCCTGTAAAATGAGGTAACCCCCATTTGCCTGATGAAAAAGTCCCGGCTTAATCTTCGTAAAATCAGTGGTCAAATTACCAAATTCATTATCATACTCCACTTGCCCTACTAGATTATAATACGTGGGATTAAAATCGACTACTACAGGCGCACCTTTGGTCTCCGAATGATCTACTAAGAGATTTACTTTATATCGCAGCGTTACATCCTCAGCCGTCTTTTTGGCAACCCAAGGAATCAAGGCAGCCGCTGACTCTTCCTCTTCTTCTTCCTCATGAAAAAATTCTTGGATGTTCTCTAGAATGTCTTCTTGCACGCGTTCTAGATATTTGATTACTCGCTCAAATTGTTTGTATTTTTCTCGTAGGGCACTGATGTGATGACCTACAGCAAATAGCCCTACTTTATATTCTAGATCTTCAACCTTCTTTTTAGCCTCTTTTTCAATCTCTCGGACGCTCCGCATGATCTCTGTAGCTTCCTCTTGGATCTGGTCAGAACGCTCTGCTATCGCTTCCTGATCTTCCTCTGGCAGTTCCTCATACTGTTTCTCACTGATGGCTTCTCCATCCACAATAGGCATAAAATAAATTCCAGAATTGGTAACTTTTACCCCAAACCCTAATTCCTTTGCATGATCTGTCATTTGCTTCATTAAGTTATCTCGTTTATCCTGATACTCTTTAACCACTTCGCTTTTTTGTTTTTCATATTCTTCTGCACCAAAAACCTTAGGAATCTCTACGAGGAGCAATTCGATTAATTCATTTAAGTCATCTCTAAACTGTCGGCCCACTCCTGCTGGAAAGCGAAGAGATTGGGGCTGTTCTGGTTTATCAAAATTGTATACATAACACCAGTCATAAGGAATTGCTTCTTGCTCTGCAATATTTTTCACATAGCTTCTTGCATAGGAAGTTTTCCCTGTTCCTGTGGGCCCCGACATATAAATGTTATAGCCCCTCATTTTAATTTTTAATCCGAAATCCATGGCTCCAACAGCTCGTTCTTGTCCAATAATGCCGTCCAACGGTTCTAATTCCTCTGTAGTTTGAAAGGATAGTGCTTCGGGATTACATACACTTTTCAGATCCTGTTCTGTTAGTTCACGATATTTTTTCATGCTAGCTCACCCCTTCCCATATATATAATATTCAATATTAATTAAAGATTTCCTTCTTTTATTCATCTGTTTTTGTAAAATAAAAAGGGTTTTGCATAAATCCAACAAAAAAACTCCTATTGCTAGGAGTTTTTAAAAATATTTCCACATAATTACTGCCTCTTCTGAAGGATTTTGATAATAATTCTTACGCGTCCCTACAGATTCAAATTGAAATTTTCGATATAGCGCCTGGGCTACTTTATTGCTCTTACGTACTTCTAAAGTCATTCCCATAAGAGCCAGACTCTCTGCTTTATTCACTAATGCCTGCAGTAGCATAGAACCAATTCCTTGCTTTTGTACTTGTGGCAAGACTGCAATATTAGTAATATGTCCTTCATCTATTATATGCCACATCCCCCCATACCCTACTATATGTTCCTGATGCTCTGCGACAAAATAAATAGCCCTTTCATTCTCCTTCATTTCTTTTTCAAATGCATCTTTACTCCAAGGATTAGGCAGACATTGCAAATCCACTTGTGCTACCTGTGCTACATGATCTATCGTCATAGGAATGATTTGGATCACGATGACTCCTCTTTTCCTATCCCCATCTTAGCTTCATATTCTCGTTCTGCTTGAGGTTTTCGTAAATACATCGGTGCAAATTCTCCATAAGACTGTGCTTTTCCTTCTTTTGCTCGCTTTATACCCATTGCCCCAATAGAACCTGCCCTAGACATACTACAATGCGGAGGCGCAAACGAAATTTCTTCCTGGTATAACTGCTTTTGTACATACTCTTTATGTACTGGCACACCATCGCCCAAAAAAATAATGGGTTTATGATATTCTTGTACACGACAAATTACTTCATCAATAGAAATCGCCATATGATCTGTCAGTTGCATAAACTGATGACCTTCCCATGTATAAAAAGCTGTATATACTTGATTTCGTTTGGCATCCATAATAGGACATAGTAAGCCTTGGGTTTGGTAGAGATTATAAGCAAGGCCATCTAGCGTAGGCACTGGCACAATAGGAATGCCTAATCCATGGGCTAGTCCCTTGGCTGTAGCCGCTCCGATCCGAAGTCCCGTAAAAGACCCAGGTCCACTCGCCACAGCAATATAGTCTAGGGTATCAATGTCTACTTCTACTACTGCACATAAAGCTTCGATCATAGGCATAAGGGTTTGGGAATGGGTCTTCTTATAATCAATAGTGAATTCTCCTACCATTTTTTCATCTTCTACAATTGCAACAGTGGCTACTACACCCGATGTATCTAGTGCTAAGATCTTCACAATATTCTCCCCTTCTGCTCTACAACAGATATTTCTCGGTAGTCTTCTCCCTTGGATAGATCTTTTTTGATTTCGATCCATAGGGCATGATCTGGAATAAGATCTTGAATCAGATTTGCCCATTCTATCAAACAGACCCCTTGTCCAAAAAAGTATTCTTCATACCCAATCTCATCCATCTCCTCGGGATCTACAATGCGATATACATCAAAATGGTAAAAAGGTAGGCTACCCTCATACTCATTTACAATAGTAAAAGTAGGGCTTGTAATCGCTTCATTGATTCCAAGTCCTTCTGCTACCCCTTTTGTCAAAACGGTTTTCCCTACTCCTAAGTCTCCTATTAGACAATAAATACTGCCTTTTTTTGCTTTTCTGCCTAATGCGGCACCTAATTGTTTAGTATCCTCTGCTGAAAAACTTTCGTACTGCATAGATTATTCTTTCCTTTCTAATGACTCCCTCATGTCCTCCTGGATCTGTTCTTTTTTCTTATTGAATTCTGCAATCACTGTTGTTCCCTCTACATTCGTAGCTAGATATACTTTATCTGCATAGTTTTGGATAATAGTGAAGCCTCCCCCCAAGGATTCTTGGGCAGTGCTAAACCCCGTATTGAGTGTAGCCTTACCCAAATCATGCACGAGTATCCCATATCCCCGATCTACCACTACGCACCATATCTTATCTGCCATCATTCGTATTGTATACTCTGGATCTTTGGCATGTTTTAAGCAATTAGACAACATTTCTGAAATGACTAGAAGCACCCCGTGGAGAGATTCTTCTGTCAAAAACGGTTGTAAGTTTTCTTCTGTCGTTTTCCTAATAGAAGAAATACTCATATTTTTTAGAACTGGAATCTCTTTATATAGTTCAGATTTTATCAACATATATTCTATTTCCTGTTTTTCCAAAATGATTATCTTTTCTTTAGAGGCCAAACGAATAAAATCTTTAATATGTCTTCTAGATATAAAATTACCCTCCGCCATAGATATATCTCCTTCTAGTCTAGTATATCATTTTCCAGTATGGTATATATTTTTAACACTTTTAACAATTCAATATGTTTAGGCCTTAAGTTAGAAAAGAAAATCTGCCTCTTTTTTGCTTTGAAAATATTATAGTACTTCAAGAGGATGCCGATCCCGGCCGAATCAATAAATGTGAGCTCTGAAAAATCGATCACATACCTTTCATATTTATACTCTAGTTTCATCATCAATACTTCAAAATCATTGACTGTACCAAAATCTAATTCTCCAGTTAGTTTTATCTCTACGGATTTTTGTTCTTGTTTCACATTTGTCTTCAGCACATTCTCACCCCTCTAGAAGTATGTAGGATATTATCATTTCATGTAGTTCTATTGTATTCTCTTTTTACAATTTTTTCAATGGCAAGTCAAAATATCTTACGAATTGGTATAGATTAATACTCCATTAAGGTTTCCTGATCCTACGACCACGGTGGCGATACCATGTTATAAGCCTCTTTAAAACAGGGATCAAAAAGGTTTATCCCATCAATCACTCTCAATCGGGGTGTCGTAGGATGTCCATCTTCATTTCCATCTATCTCCTCTCTAGTCTTTATATGCCTTTCATACTTAACGAAATCCGTTTTTTGGGTATATCTACACCTAATACTCTTACTTTTACGATATCCCCCAACCGAACTGCATCCAAGGGGTGTTTGATAAATCGATCTACCATCTCTGATATATGAACCAATCCATCCTGATGTACACCAATATCTACAAATGCCCCAAAATCAATCACATTGCGGATCGTTCCCTGAAGCACCATACCCTCTTTGAGATCTGCCATGTCTAGGACATCACTGCGCAAAACAGGCTTGGGCATATCCTCTCTAGGATCTCTTCCTGGTTTTTCTAGCTCTTTGATAATATCTTGCAAAGTGGGTACTCCTATACCCAACTGCACAGCTAAGGGTTCCATATCACTGATCCGATCTTTGAGAGCTCCTAGCTTTCGATCTTTGACATCTTGCAAAGAATATCCTAGGTGATCCAATAGTTTTATAGCTGCCTCATAAGACTCAGGATGAACTCCTGTACGATCTAATACATGCGTCCCCTCAGGCAATCGTAAAAAACCTGCACATTGTTCAAATGCCTTCGGCCCTAATTTTTTAACTTTTAAAAGTTCTTTTCTGCTGCTGAACTTGCCCGTGCTTTCTCGATATTCTACAATATTTTTGGCCACAGTACCACTGATTCCCGCCGCATACTGTAATAACGAAGGAGACGCGGTATTCAGGTCTACACCTACGGTATTTACACAGTTTTCTACTACCCCACTTAAAGATTCTCCTAGTCGTTTTTGATTCATATCATGCTGATACTGCCCCACGCCGATAGACTTAGGATCGATCTTGACGAGTTCTGCTAATGGATCTTGTAGCCTTCTAGCGATAGATGCAGCACTACGAAGAGCTACATCAAACTGTGGAAACTCTTCTGCTCCTAATTTAGAAGCGGAGTATACAGATGCACCTGCTTCATTGACAATGATATAATATACCTTTTGTTCTATTTCCTTTAGCATCTCTACTACAAATAGCTCAGATTCTCTGGAAGCTGTCCCATTTCCTATCGCAATGACCGTAACAGCATGCTTTTTTATAAGCCCTTTGAGTTTTTCCTTCGCTTCTTCCACTTTATTTTGAGGAGGTGTAGGATATACCACCATCGTATCTAATACTTTCCCCGTCTCATCGACTACAGCTATTTTACACCCTGTCCGAAATGCAGGGTCTAATCCTAACACTACATTTCCTTTAATCGGCGGTTGAAGCAGCAGTTGCTTTAAGTTTTCAGCAAAAATTCGAATCGCCCCTTCTTCTGCTTTTTCCGTTAATTCACTACGCAGCTCCCGTTCAATAGACGGAGCGATCAAGCGCTTATAACTATCTTCGATGACAGTTCTTAATATTTTTTCTGTATTTTTTCCTTGTTTTTTGATTACAACCCTTGTTATTTTACTTATGATTTCATCCACGGGTGCTTCTAGCTTAATAGATAAGAATTTTTCCTTTTCTCCTCGATTAATAGCAAGAATTCGATGTCCTGGTATATTTTTCACCATTTCTCTATAGGCATAGTACATCTCATATACAGATTCTATTTTTTCGTCTACCGCTTTTATGATCAATAAACTTTTTGCATATGTATCCCGTCGAACTTGCTTTCGATATTCAGCATTGTCCGAAATTACTTCTGCCAGTATATCCATAGCCCCCTGCAGCGCATCTTCTACAGTATGGACTTCTTTCTCTGGATTCACATATTTTTGGGCTTCTTCTTCTGGAGATCTGGATAACTCTTGTCCCCAAATCAAGTTAGCCAATGGCTCTAGTCCCTTTTCCTTTGCTATGGTAGCTCTAGTTCTTCTTTTAGGTCGAAATGGCCGATATATATCTTCAATCTCTGTTAATGTCTGGGCACTGCCAATCTGTCCTCTGATTTGCTCTGTCAACATGCCCTGTTCATCAATAAGCTTTATAACCTGTTCTTTTTTTTCTTGCAGACTCCTAAGATATAAGAGTCTTTCATAGAGTTCCCGCAATACTTGATCGTCTAGTGAACCCGTCAATTCTTTTCTGTACCGGGCAATAAATGGAATGGTATTGCCCTCATCAATAAGTGTAATCGTATTTTCTACTTGAGAACGCTTCAGTTGAAACTCCTGAAGCAGCTTTTGTATTAAGTCCATATAGTAGTTCCTTTCCTGTTCAATTTTTTCATAGATCTTTGCTCTGATCAAAAACATTTCTCTTAGTGATGTGGAATACTACTATTGTATTCTATTTTATTGTTTTTCTCAACAGTATAGATGACACCCTTAAAATCTAACAAAATTTTACAAAAAAACTGGAATCCATCAAAGATGTAGCTATACATTTTATACGCCGTAAATTTGCATGAAAAAAGAGTAGGAAAATCCTACTCTTTCTATGATCTATGAACTTCTACTTCCTCTTCAAGGACGTCAGACCCCTTTCTTACTTTGCTCGAAGGATTGCTAAATCCATATATGACGGTAGAAATCCAAATCAAGGTACTGGCAAACAACATTCCAATCGCATTTGTGGCTACAGGCTCAAATGCATACGCACTTAGATGTAAAAGGGTTAGTATCAAATGAATGATCGACCAGCCTATAAAGCCTACGATCCAAATTTGTCTAGATTCCCTATGTCCATACTGTACTCTACTCATGATCAAAATGGGGATTACTGTTAAAAAAACTGCTACTATTGGCTGATAAAAAATCATAAGCCCCAAAAAAATAATCATATAAATAAGGTGTAATAACGGCTTTTGGCTTAGAATCATTTCCCTGTTTTCATTTCTATACCTGCACATCCATTGTCTACGCAAATAAAGTAGCAGTAAAGATACCCCTAAGAATATTGCCCATCCCAAACCTAAGAAGGGTACTATAGGAAAAGATGCAGTGATAGGCTGTAGTACCAGCCAATAAAATCCAGCATATAGCCCTGAAAACAGTACGATCATCCCAAGCCACATTTTTTCTTCTACGATCAAATGCACTAATTTTTTCGCACCCAAGTTACTCGAACGACAGGTACTGATGAATAAAACTGCTGAGCCACCCAAAAAAATTCCTAAGAATAAATAGATCCCTATGGAGAAATAATGATTTTGCCAAATAATATAGAGTCGATTTTGCAATTCACCTGTAGGCTTTTGAAGTTCGATACTCTTTATATACTGCTCTGTAAACCTTCCTGTATGCTCAAGCACCTCCGCACTCACCTGAGCCATCACATCTTTATGGGAATGAATCTCAGCATGCACTCTTTTTCTAGGATCTCCATCTATAGAAATACCCACCGCAGCCATACCTCGATCTACAAAAGGTCCACTATCTGTGTTCACAATACCCCCTATTCGAGTGCCTATAAGATAAGAGAAAACATCCCCTATAGATTCAGGTTTTTGACGAAATCCTCTAAAATACTCTACAGGAATCCCCTGACTCTTGCCCACATTTTGAGCCAATACTGTAGTCCATAGCGGAGAGGCCCCTCTTCCTGATGCATATTGATATAATCGTATACGATCTCCCTTATGAAATCCTGTCATATCTAAAATCACAGCTACCTTAATAGGAAGCGTAGGATATTTGCGTATAAATTCAGCAGAACCCTTCAAGCCGATCTCTTCTCCATCAAAAGAAACAAACATATAGGTATATTCGTGTTCTTTTTCCGTGAGGATCCTTGCTAGCTCTAGCATCGTGATAGTTCCTGTTCCGTTATCTTCTGCCCCCTCTATACTCCCGATGATATCTCTATGAGCTCCAATCAAAATAATCTCCTTGCTTTTGCCTGGGCTCACACCTATGACATTATAGCCTTGAACTGGACTCCCTAGATCATCCATCCTTATTCTCATCAAGTTTTGGTTGGCTGAAATACGGTTAGGGGATAGACACTCAAATTCATCTATCTTAGCCTTTACTCCTAGCTGTTTAAATTGTTCTTCTATCCAAACTGCTGATTTTTTGGCATTTTGTGATCCTATGACCCGATCTGGGTACTGCTTTATAAATCCTTCTAACTGTTCATACGTTCTTTGTCCAGAAAAATATAATTCCCCTTGATATACTGCCATTGTAGGCATGGGTTTAAGCCAATAGGGATGAAAACATCCTATGGCTGCAATCCCTATACATATATATATTGTTATGAATAACCCTTTGCTTTTCATATCATCCCTCCTCTATACTATGTATACGACTTCCATAAAAAAATAGTCTTATTGGGTTAAAAAAAGAACCAATCCAGTGGATCAGTTCTACAAAAATGCATATCTATTTAGATTAAATTTTAAAATTAGAAATTTCATTTTCTAAACTAACCACCAAATCTTCTAAA
>CALKRZ010000098.1 GCA_937989765.1 uncultured Clostridia bacterium
AGGGGCAGGATCAGTGCCATTTCAACTGTAGATTGTCCTTTTTCATTGTATAATTTCATACGCCCCCCACCCTTCATTTCACACACACAATCTTTCTAAAATACCCCTACGGAATCCTCCAGTAGGGGCAGTGACTTTTTAGACTTGTAATACATATTCTCAACCAGCTGCTGGTGTCAAAGCACCCACGATATTCGTAAAGATTTGGCTGACTGCTGCTCCTGCAGGAGTTAATGCTACGATCACTACAATAGCAATCAAGGCGATAATCAAGGCGTACTCTACCATCCCTTGTCCTCTTTCATCTTCTACTAATAAATTTTTTAGCTGCATCCACATATTCATGATCATCATATAAATTCCTCCTCATAGGGTTTGTGTTTGATTGTGTTATGTCTACTTAAATTTTATATTTTTTATATGTACTATTTGTCAGCCTGCTGGTGTTAATGTAGCTACGATATTATCAAATAACTGTTTAATCATGTTTCCTGCTGGTGTTAATGCTACGATTACTACAATTGCAATCAGGGCAATAATAAGGGCATATTCTACCATTCCCTGCCCCCGTTCATCCTGCCAAATCCACAATTTGATCCATTGCAATCCTCTCATGGTGTCACCTCCTGTTTGATTGTGCTGCTTATGAACTTATTATACGCCCCTTTTCCAAAACTTTCTATCCGCACAAAGTATCATTTATAGATAGGTAGTAGGCTTAGTTTGTAAGGGTATTGTTACTCATACAAACAAAGTTAAATGCCGCCTTCTACCTATTAAGTATAGGCAGAAGGGTCTATCTTATGTAAACTCATGATGTTATTCTCGAATAAACTTCATTTCTTTAAAGCAAGCACTACTTTCTTATTGTCCACTTGCTCTACCATGGGGAAAATTATGATCAATAGATAATGGCAGATCTCAAACACAAAAAAAGACCCCTTCTTCTACATAGAATACAGAGTCTTTTTTCATTTAACCATTTTACAGCTTATTATATGGCATTGTCGCGCATATAGTTTGCAAATTCTTTATCCACTTTATTGATATGAGCAATAAACCATTCTACAATGGCTCGATTTACTTGCAACACCAAGGTGAGGTTTGCTCCCTCTTCACCAAATTTACGCTTAAGTTCATTAAGTCTTTCTATAAACTGATCATGTAGATCCTTGTGCAAATCATACGCTGGATAGTTATATCGCTGCTGTAATCTTTCTTCCGCGCGAAAGTGTTCAATCACGTAGGCTCCCAAAAAATCTAGGGTTTCTTCCACCACTTCTTTCCCTTTTCGCTCATTACACGCTGCCAAAACCCCGTTAATCCGACTAATTAATTCTTTATGCTGATCATCAATTTCTTGCACTCCTGTGGCCAAGTTTTCATTCCACTCCATCTGATCTCCCCCTTCTTGCTATTATTCTTACATTAGGATTGGTGCTTATAGATCTATGTTCTTTATACCATATCCACTCAAAAAAATCAATTTACTCTTACACTTTGTTGAATCTTTAGAATCTCTAAAAATCATATAGTAAAGCAGAAATCTTTTTATCGGACAATGGTTCCTGTATAATAGTAGGATAGGATCTGTTCATAGGTAAAGCCCTGTTCTGCCATTCCTTTTGCGCCATATTGGCTCATTCCTACTCCATGTCCCCAACCCTTTATGTGAAATATCACACTTCCTTGGGGGGCGCCCAGCAGAGAGTATGTCTGTAGAGTTTTTTCTCCTATTACTGCCACTTGCTTTTGCTGGGCTGTAATACTTTGTATGGTTCCGGTAGCGCCTAGTACCGATAGATTTTTTAACTCCTTGGTAGTAGGTGTCTGCCCTTCTCCTATCACTGTTATAAAGGTACTACCCTCTCCTTTTACAATCTGAAGCATACGACTTTCTAAAGATCCGCCTAAGGGTTTAAAAAAGTATCGTATATCTTCTTTCTTTATTACATATTCGCCTTTTGTACCTATAAATTTTATTTCATTCGCTCTTCCACCTTTTGTATACTGTACAACTTGTACATCTTTTACTTCTCCGATATCCTTACTTCTTTCCACCAGTACCTTTTGTATATCTTCCAGTGCAAAGGTTCTGACCCATGACTTTACTGTGGTCTCATAAGGATCTGGCACTCCTCTTAGATAAGGAAACATATTCAGCCACACATTTTCCGAGTCCTCTGTATACCCGCCACTACTGGAAGAGTAGGGCGTACTGACTAATTTATTGTCGTAGTACAAAAACTTGCCTATAGTTTCCTGTACTGCTTGATTTGTGTTAGGATGTTCGTTGGTAAAGCCTTTGTACTCTTGACAATGGATATTGTCACATAAATCGTATCCTTGATTTCGATGCTTTGTAAGGTTCATAATCGCATAATTACGCGCTGCTACTGCTTGAGCCTTTAGCGCTTCTTTATGCCAACTCGCAGGCATTTCTGATGGAACTACACCATACAAGTATTCATCTAGAGAAATTACATTGACTGCTGAAAGCTTTTCTCCCGTATACCTCCCGATCTCTATTCGCCCTCGGTACTTACGATTTTCTAAGGATAATATCGGTATTTGATTATCTATTCCCTGAGGCGCAAACTGTGGAAATAACTCTGGGCTATCGATGAGAAGGACAACTGTCTCTTGATCGATCACGGCTATCTGTCTCCTACTGGTATTCACATTGGCTACATCCATAGTAGGAATATTCGTATTGATGAACTGAGCCCCGACTGCCGCTTCTTCTTGCGTGCTATAGGGACCTGCATATAATGTCCAGATACCTGAACCTAGACTGACAGGTACGACTGGCACAGTATACGCTCTAAATAAAATTGCAAATTCACTCGCTTCCGTATAGGTAGCAAAGTTCTGCTGCGTAGTAAGATAGTACTGGTTAGATACTCTCGCTACAAACCCTGTGTTACTGCTTAATAATGCGCCTTCAACCCAGTGTCCATTTACTTCATATCCCATGACAATCTGCGTATTTGTAATAGGTATCTGATCTACGTTTTTATATTTATACTCCAACCCAATTCGTACATTCTGTGGAATCTGAACTTGTGCTCGTATAGATAGAGGGATTACTGCACTCATACATAGAAGTATTACAGTGATTCCCCAGATCAATTTTTTCTTCAAAAAAATCACCCCTTATATACATTATAAGGGGTGATTCGACAAAAATCCATACTGATTGTTAAAACAAGTAAATTGTAATAAGATCGTTACATACACGGATCTCAGAAAAAGTATGTGGTGGTAAGGCAAATCTATATGGAATTATTTATCGCGTAACTGTGCGCCTACTTCTCTTTCTAACCCATTTAGGATTTTTTTCATCGTGGTATTCACATCTTCATCTGTGAGCGTCCGATCTTCTGCTCGGAAAGTGATCGCATATGCCACAGATTTATACCCTTCTTCAATCTGCTTGCCTTTATATACATCAAAGAGTGTAAAACTTTCTAGTATTTTGCCTCCTCTTTGTTTAATAATGCTCTCGATTTCTTTCACTAGCACCTCATCTTTTACCAGCATCGCAATATCTCGACTCACCGCAGGATACTTGGGTAGAGGTTTATAAATACGATCCATCGTAGATGCTTCTATGAGCACGGGTAGATCGAGTACAGCCATATATACCTTGGTGCCAATATCATAATGATCTGCTACTTGGGGATGTAGTTCTCCTAGATACCCCATGTATTGTCCATTTATGGTTACTGCTGCACACCGTCCTGGATGCATCCAAGGCAGATCGGTTTTCTTATGGTATTCTATCTTTGAAGCAATCCCAGCGCCATCAAATAATTCTTCCATGATGCCTTTGAGATCATAATAGTCTATCTTGCCATACATCCCTACCGTAAGCTGCATTCTCTCATCAGGAAGATCCACAAGTGGCAGTTCTTTGGGTAGATAGATTGGCGCTAATTCAAAAAGTCCTGCTTCTTCGTTTCGTCGGTTATAATTGGTGGATAAGGATTGCAGCATTCCCCCTAAGGTAGTGGTTCTCATCACACTGAAATCTTCTCCTAAAGGATTGGCAATAATTATAGCATCCCTCAGAGCATGGTCTTTAGGAATCATCAGCTTGTCAAACACCTTAAGACTTTCGAAAGAGTAGGTCATCGCTTCGCTAAGCCCTTGTGCCGTCATTATTTCTTTGATCCGATCTTCCATCATCTGCTTATCGTTTTTCTTACCTACCGTAGGCGTTCCCACGGCTAAGGTAGGGACGATTTTATCGTAACCATACAGACGAGCTACTTCTTCTGCTAGATCTGCTTCTCGTTCTACATCAGGACGGAATGTAGGAATCGTAGCGGTCTTACTAGCAGTATCTACTTTAATTTCTAGTTTTTCTAATAAAGCGACCATTTCTTTTTCGGAAATCGTCGTACCTAATAAATTATTAACTCTCTCTGGCGCATAGGAGATCTTTTGTGGCTCGCGTTTATTTGGATAACAGTCAACGATCCCTCCAACGACTTCCCCTGCTCCGAGTTCTACTACGAGCTGCACGGCGCGATTGAGGGCATCTACTACTTGATTGGGGTCTAATCCTTTTTCAAATTTACTGGAGGCATCTGTCCGAAGACCTAGTTTTTTTGCCGTTACCCGTACATTGGCTCCATGAAAATTGGCAGATTCAAACAAAATGGTGTTTGCTGTTTCTGTGATCATGGAATTTTCTCCTCCCATGACACCTGCTACGGCTAGCGCTTTTTTCCCATCCGCAATCACCATCATACTCGCATCTAGCTTTCTCTTTACTTTGTCTAGAGTGATAAAGGATTCACCTTCTTCTGCATTCCGTACAATAATTTTGCCCTCTTCGACGGTAGTAATATCAAAGGCATGCATGGGTTGCCCCATTTCTACCATGACATAATTTGTAATATCTACAATATTATTAATAGGACGAATGCCTACGGCAAGAAGTCTCTGGCGCATCCATTTAGGTGAAGGTTCAATCTTTACATTTTTTACGATACGCGCTGCATACCGGGGACATAACTTTGGATTTTGGATTTCAACTGAAATAAATTCCTCTACCTTCTCCCCAGTTTCCTGTACATGAATTTCAGGATAACCAAAAGGTACATCAAAGGTTGCTGCTGCTTCTCTGGCAATGCCTAGTACACTAAAACAGTCTGGACGATTGGAGGTGATCTCATATTCTACTACCGCATCATCTAATCCAAACAAGGGTTTTGCATCGATGCCTACTGACTGTGCTTCAGGGAAAATATAGATCCCATGCGCTGGTGCTTCTGGAAAATCTGCTGGTTCAAATCCCATCTCTTGTACTGAACACATCATCCCTTGGGACTCAATGCCTCTGAGCTTACCTGTTTTGATTTTGACCCCTCCTGGCAGCGTGGCTCCATGAAGGGCTGTGGGTATATAATCTCCTACAGATATATTATCCGCACCGGTTACGATCTGTATTGGCTCTTCTTTACCAATATCGACCTGTGTGATCACTAGCTTATCTGCATCTGGATGTCTTTCGATGGACAGGATTTTTCCTACGACTACATTGCTGATTTGTTCTCCTAATATTTCTACAGCCTCCACTTTGGAGCCTGATAATGTCATACCATCAATAAAAGTTTGGATATCACATGTAACGGGTGCATATTCTTTCATCCAAGACATGGGTACATTCACAAAAAACACTCCTTTCAAACAATAGTATTAAAACTGTTTTAAAAATTTAACATCATTTTCAAATAAAACCCTCATATCTGTAATCGCATACTTACGCATAGCAATCCGCTCAAGACCCATACCAAAAGCAAATCCACTGTATTCTATAGGATCAATCCCTGCCATTTCTAATACTCTAGGGTGTACCATACCACAACCTAGAAGCTCCATCCAACCGCTGTTTTTGCATACTCGACAGCCTTTTCCTTCACAAGCCATACAGGATACGTCCATTTCTGCACTGGGCTCTGTAAACTGAAAATGGTGCGGGCGAAATCGAACTTTTACATCAGCACCAAAAAGCTCTTTCGCAAACACTTCTAATGCGCCTTTTAAGTCACCCATCGTAATATTCTTATCCACTACTAGACCTTCTAACTGATGAAATACTGGTGAATGCGTCGCATCCACCTCATCTGAACGATATACAGTTCCTGGGGCAATCACTCGAATAGGAGGCTTATTCTTTTCCATCACCCGTACCTGAACAGATGATGTTTGTGTGCGAAGCAGTATATCTTTCGTAATATAAAACGTATCTTGTTCATCCTTGGCGGGATGATCTTCAGGAATATTTAATGCTTCAAAGTTATAATAATCTTTTTCCATCTCTGGTCCTTCTGCAATCTCATAGCCCATTCCAATGAAAATTCGTTTGACTTCATCAATCACAGAAGTCATGGGATGCTTATGACCCAGGCTTTTCTTTTTCCCTGGCATCGTCACATCAATCACTTCTTCTTTGAGCTTCGCATCTCTCTCTCTAGAAGCGATTGTACGCTGTGTCTGTTCGAGCTGAGCCTCAATCTCTTCTCGGACTTCATTGGCCATCTGTCCGATGATCGGTCGTTCCTCCGCTGATAGTCCTCCCATCCCTCTCAATACGAGCGTGAGCTCTCCTTTTTTGCCTAAGTACTTCACTCTCGTATCCTCTAACGCTTTTAGATCAACTGCCGCCTGCAAACTCTGCAGGGCTTCGTCTTTAATCTGCTGCAATTTCTGTTTCATCATATAATCTCCTTTCATCAAAAATAAAGAACAAAAAAACCCCCGTCCTCATAAAGGGACGAAGGTATATCCGCGCTACCACCCTAGTTCCTGCAAAATGCAGGCACTCTTTTAAGCATAACGTGCTTCTACGGCATTTCCTACTTTGTTTTCAGAAATACAGCTCCAGTGCGAACTTCAATACTTTCTGAACCTTAAAGATGCTTTCAGCCGATGACATCTTCTCTCTGAAAGGAAAAAAATACCTACTTTTCACCTTCATAGCTTTTATATGATGCTTCTTATGAATAAAAATTCTATAAAACTAAAACTTATTGTAATCATATATTCTCATATTGTCAAGGCAACTTTGGATA
>CALKRZ010000099.1 GCA_937989765.1 uncultured Clostridia bacterium
AATGCTTATATTGTGTATTATTCAATAAATAAAATATGTTCATATCACACAGGTAGTCGTTTATCGCCTCAATGCCAAGATTTTTGAGATCATGACCTGATCTCTGTTTGCTATGCTCATATTTTAGATTTTGAGAAAATCTAAACCCTTTTATTGCATTTACTTGCAATTTAATGAGTCATTTTAGTTTATTCAGAATACTATTTGCCTCTTTGAGTAGTGATCCTTTTTGCTTTATCAGTAAGTGCTGTGCTTTCTTTTCTTGTGATACTTTTTATATAATTTACATTTCTAAATCGTATAGCACTCCAATCATCATCTATTGAGACTTGTCGCACAGGTTCAAAATTATACTGTCCCATGATAGACCAACCATTATCACGATTAATTTCACAAACATATTTATTAGATGACTTTTTTGGATAACAAAACCAAATAGTTTTATCTCCTACAATTTTTTGAGCTACTATGGGAACTATTGTATCTATTTCATTCTGATGCATTACAAAAATTATTGCAAAATCTACTTGTACTGCTTTTTTTAGATCCTCACATAAATTTGAATTTTGCTTTATTGTATCAATAATTCCCTGAAAACTTTGTGGTGAATTTATAACTAATATCTCATTCTCACCTTTGTAATTTAGTTTTTTCATCAGCTTATCCAAATCTGATCTCCTCCTGTTTAATTTCAAATATACTTTTTTACTATACTGCCTAATAGTAGGGTTTCACCTAACGATTAGTAGTGTATCTGAAGTTGAGCCTTGCTACTAGATGCAGCATTCTCTTATAAATCTAGATATGATCATCTTAATTTACGCGAAGCATCATTTGATTAAGATTTTTTAGTAAAATAAACTATATATTGGAATTATTATAGCATTAAATTCTATATTGTGCAATAATTCTACAATGTTTTGCTGCTCGTTTCATTTGCATCTAGTCATGCCTAATAAGAACATAGGTTTTCATAGAGATGAAGGAATAACCTGTTGTGAAAAGCTTATTCTTTTTGTTATGCTTCGAATGAAGCGATAAAGCCGTAATATAATAGGAGTATACTCTTTTTTTGTTGGAGGCTTTTCATGGAAAAGGTTTGTATGTATCTGAGAAAGTCAAGGGTTGATTTGGAAAAAGAAAAATTAGGAGAAATGGAGACCCTCTCTAGGCACAAGGCGAGTCTGATGAAGGTTGCTAAGGAGCAAGGGTTGGATATCATAAGGATTCGAGAAGAGATCGTTTCTGGGGAAAGTATCATCCACAGACCGGAGATGCTGGAGCTTTTGAAGGAAGTGGAGAGCGGTTTATACAATGCTGTTCTATGCATGGATGTGGATCGTCTCGGAAGAGGAAATATGCAGGAACAAGGGTTGATCCTACAGACCTTTAAAAAAGGCAAGACGAAGATTATAACCCCAAGGAAGACGTATGACCTCATGGATGAGTTTGATGAGGAATACAGCGAATTTGAAGCCTTTATGGCGCGCAAGGAGTTAAAGCTGATCAATAGACGGTTGCAAAGAGGTAGGCTCCGCAGTATTGAGGAAGGGAATTATATCGGTACCGTCTCCCCTTACGGATATGACATTCACTATATAGGTAAAGTCCGTACTCTTCAGCCCAATCCAGAACAGGTGGAGGTAGTACGGATGATCTTTGATATGTATGTCAACAAAGCGATAGGCAGTAAGAAGATCGCAAATAAACTAAATGAGTTAGGCTATAAGACATATACTGGGATTGATTGGTCGGGCAGCGCTGTACTGAGTGTGATCAAAAACCCTGTATATACTGGCAAGGTAGTCTGGAAGAAAAAGCAATATAAGAAGTCAAGTAAGCCTAATCAGATCAAAGAAGTGTCCCAAAATCCTGTTTCTGAATGGATCATAGCCGATGGTAAGCATGAAGGTCTGATTTCTGATGAGCTTTATGATATGGCACAAAAGCAGCTCAAGACGAAGTATCATATCCCATATAATATGAAGGTCACTAATCCCCTAGCGGGTCTAATCAGGTGTAAAGTATGTGGTGCTTCTATGGTATATCGTCCATATACTAGAGGCTCTGCTCATATCACTTGTTATAATAACTGTGGTAATAAAAGTACCAAGTTTGAGTATATAGAGGGTCAGATCCTGCTTGATCTCCGAGATTGGTTAGATCAGTACAGACGTTTGATTGGAGAATTAGCACAAAAGGATCAGCCACAAAGGGAATTCATATCTGACTATCAAAGTGCTCTGAAAAAGGTAAATAAGGAATTGTCAGAAGCAGAAGCTCAAAAACAGAAGCTTCATGATTTTTTAGAGCAAGGGATCTATGATATAGAAACTTATCTTAGTCGTTCTAAAATGCTTGTGGATCGTATGGATAGTTTAACACAGGCAATACTAAATCTTGAGGAAGAGATCGTCCTACAGATAGAAAAAGAAAAGGCAAAAGAGGATATCATTCCTCAGATAGAAGAAGTGCTGAAGCTGTACCCTATGGCAGAAAATGCGGAGCAAAAAAATAACCTTCTCAAATTGGTGATCGAGAAGGTGGAGTACTATAAGGCGAAGGACTGGAAGAATGACTATTTTGAGCTTGTTCTATACCCTCTCACATGATACCGATAAAGGGGAAGGGGCATTTCATTGCCTTCTTTATCTACACCGATAGGATCTTGTAGAGATACTTCATTTTTATGTTTTTTGGTAGAGCGAATCGCCATGAGCACTTCATTTTCTATACATCTGGCTGCATAGGTAGCCAATCTAGTACCCTTTTCTATATTGTAAGAGGTAATCGCCTTGATCAGACCGATGGTGCCGATAGAGATCAGATCATCTACTTCTTTGTTAAGATTGGAATATTTTTTTACGATATGCGCAACAAGTCTAAGATTTCTTTCTACTAGAATATTTTTTGCTTCTATATTACCAGTAGCGTATTGTTCTAGATAGTATTTTTCTTCTTCTTGTGTAAGCGGATGGGGAAAAGAATGCGTGCCTGAAACATAAGATACCATAAAAAAGAATTGGAGAATATAAGCAATCATAAAAACACACCCCCACGTAAGGCTATACTGTAATATATGAGCCAAAAATGGTGGATGTGCGTGTCCAGTCAAAATATCATGCTCTCTCAGAAACAATTTTTTTTCTAATCAGTTCATTTTTTTGAACACGATGTTCTAAAGGAATTTTTATGATTTGCTGAGGATGGGGAGCTGATTCAATCGTATTCCCCTCTTCATCCCATAGTTGGGTGATGGTAGTTTTGATAAAAGGACCTTTTTGGGTTAGGATCTCGACTTCATCTCCTACGCTAAATTTATTTCTCTGTTCCACTGTGGCTATTTTTGTTTTTTCATCATATTGTAGCACTACACCTACAAAGTCATAGTCACGAATGTAGGTATTAGAGTCATAGACTTGTTCATTGCCACCAGGCTTTTGTATATAAAAACCGGTAGTATATTTTCGATGACTCGCTTTAGATACTTCTTCCATATAGTCGTTTAGTTTATTATGATACAAAGCAGGATCGCTGCAATAATCATCGATCGCTTCACGATATACTTTGGTGATGATACCTACATAGTAAGGCGTTTTCATTCTACCTTCGATCTTAAAACTATTGATTCCTGCATCGAGTAATTGAGGTATATAGGAAAGCATACAAAGATCTTTGGAATTATAAATATAAGTGCCCCGACTTGTTTCTTCTATAGGCATATATTGCCCCGGACGGGTTTCTTCTACTAGGTGATATTTCCACCTGCAAGGGTGAGAACACGCGCCTTTATTGGCATCCCTACCGCTCATATAGTTACTGAGTAAGCATCTGCCAGAATAAGAAATACACATGGCTCCATGAATAAAGGATTCAATTTGTAGGGTAGAAGGTGTCTTTTCTCGGATCATCTTGATCTCATCAAAAGAGAGTTCTCTCGCTGTAACGATTCGCTGAACGCCTTGTTGATGCCAAAAAAGAGCACTATGATAGTTCGTATTATTGGCTTGGGTGCTTAAATGGAGCTCCATAGTAGGCACATACTGTTTGGCGATAGCCAGTACGCCTGGATCAGCAATGATAAGGGCATCCGCACCTAGTGCTTGGAGCGTTACAAAGTATTCACCCATACCGTCAAAATCCTCATTATGTGCAATGATATTGGCGGCGATATACACTTTTACTCCGTGGTCATGGGCATATTCGATGCCTTCTTTCAGTTGTTCTAGGGTGAAGTTTCGAGCTTTGGCTCTAAGTCCATATTGAGCGCCACCAATATATACGGCATCTGCGCCATAAAATACAGCAATCTTTAATTTTTCTAAATCCCCTGCGGGTGCCAATAATTCAGGTTTATTCTGCTTCATCGGGTACATCTCCTTCCGACTTTTTATAACAAATAGCCACTCCATCTCCAATAGATAGCAGACTTGTATCTAGAAGAGAAGAATGCGTAATATTCCATAAAAAATTCCGCATTCTTTTGTGTATAGTGCGCTGTCTACGAGGTATAGTAAACCTAGACTGTGCAATCATGCCATCTTGCAGTATATTATCTGCAATCAAAAGTCCTCCTGTATGTAATAACCTAAGACAATGAGGTAAAAACAGATGGTACTGTCCTTTTGCTCCGTCTAGAAAGATTACATCAAATGGTTCAGTAAGGGTAGGTAAGATCTCTGTCGCATCCCCTTCCATCACAGTAATCGTATTTTGGAGATTCATCTTTTGTATATTTTCTTGTGCTTTTTTCTGCATGACTGCATATCGTTCAATCGTAGTAATCTTTCCACCAGACTGTAGATAAGTACTCATTAAAATGGATGAATATCCTACAGCGGTACCTATTTCTAATATAGTCTTTGGTTTTTTTAAAGAAAGTAGTACTGAAATAAGTCGTGCCACTTCGGGTTCGATAATAGGAACTCCTTGGGATACAGCTTCTTTTTCGATATCGCCTAACATTCCTTCATGATCTGGTTGTATGCTTCGGATAAAGTTAGTGACGGATGGCTCTATAATATTATTCATGTAAGATCTCCTTTATCAAACAACAAAGACTAAGGCTCCTTAGTCTTTGTTAAAACTTTTGATTATATTTCTGCTTAGCTTTCAGATGCTCTTCTCCAGTTTCTGTAAATACATGTTCGCCTGTTTCTTCATTCTTTAGAACAAAAAATAGATAATTATGTTCTTCTGGATAAAGAGCGGCTATAATAGATGCTTCCCCAGGATTACTAATGGGTCCTTGAGGTAGTCCCACATATTTATACGTATTATAGGGAGATTCGATTTCTAGGTCAGTAAATAGCAGACGGTCTTTTCTTTTGCCTAAAGCATACATTACTGAAGAACACATCTGCAGTTTCATATTTTGATCCAAACGATTGTAAATAACCCCTGCGATCGTAGGCCTTTCTTCCTCACGTCTGGCTTCACTTTCTATAATAGAAGCAATGATAATAATTTCATCCATAGTATATCCTAATTCTTCTGCTCTTATATAGTATTCGGATTTATAGATATCATCAAAGCGTTTCAGCATTTTACTGATGATTTCTTCAGAAGTGGCCTCGCTTCTCACCTCGTAGGTATCTGGAAACAAATAACCTTCTAATCGCATATTTCTTTCTGGGATTTTTTTGATAAAGTCATAATCAAAATCCCCTTCATTTACAGCTCTCAAAAAATCAGAAGCGGTAACAATTTTTTCTTTATCTAATTTTTTAGCAATGGATTCCGTGGTATATCCTTCTGGTATAGTAAAACGAGATCCTTCTGCATACATCCCACCAGTACGGAGAATTTCCATGATTTCTTCTTCACTCATGCCCGTGTTTAATATGAATGTCCCTGGTTTAAAGCTTCCATCATATTTTTCTACTCTGCTTTTTAAACGGAAAACATAGGCATTGGCAATCAAGTCTTTTTCTTCTAGAATTTCGGCTATAATTTTTGTAGAAGAACCTTTTGGTATGGTCACTTCTAAATCCCGAACACTTCTTTGTTCAGGGGATGGTTGGATGGCAATTTTATACGTATATTGATAAGCATATTTGCCCACATGAAATACTAAATATAGTGTAATTAATAAAAATCCTAGCTTAAATATAAGACCTATAAATGTAAAAATCGGTTTTTTCGCCATTATTTCACCCTAACTTATAAAATTCATTTTTATTATACAGGGTTTTTGTAAATTTATCAATTGTTACCCATAGTAAATATAATGAACCAACTGCAAAAAGCGGATCTCTACCAAAGCATGTGGTAAAGATCTCAAAGAGTTTTACAGTTGGTTCTAAATTGCTCTATACTTCCATAATAATCGGCAAAATCATTGGGCTTCTTTTGGTTTTTTGCCATAAGAAGTCTTTAAGGGTATCTTTAATAATTGCTTTGATAGAAGACCATTCTGTGATTTTTCTTTGTTCACACCGCATGAGCGCATCTTTTACTACTTTGCGCGCTTCTTCCATAAGGTTTTCTGATTCTCGGACATACACAAATCCTCTAGATATAATATCGGGACCTGCTATGACTAATCCAGATTCTTTTTCCATCGTGACCACTACCACAAGCAGACCATCTTGAGATAGGTGCTTACGATCACGCAGTACGATATTTCCCACGTCTCCAATGCCTAATCCATCTACCAATACTTGACCTGCGGGTACAGTTCCATTGAGCTTAGCGCCATCTTTAGAGAACTCTAGAATATCTCCTATTGCGAGTAAAAAGATATTGCTTGATTCCATACCTAACTGTTGCGCTAATTCAGCATGCTGTTTTAGATGTCTATACTCTCCATGCACAGGAATAAAATACTTTGGTTTTAAAAGGTTGTGCAGAAGCTTTAATTCTTCTTGGCAGGCATGACCAGATACGTGGATATCCATCAAACCTTCATAGATGACATCAGCACCTTTTTTAAATAGTTCATTAATCACTTTAGAAACATATTTTTCATTGCCAGGAATAGGAGAAGCACTAATGATAATCTTATCTCCAGGCTTGATATCTACTTGTCTATGTTCTGATACAGCCATTCTGGATAGAGCAGCCATAGGCTCCCCTTGACTTCCTGTGGTAATAATAACCAATTCATGATCACCAAATTTCTTGATCTCAGCTAGATCAATCAATGTGTTGACAGGGATATCTAAATAGCCTAATTCACTAGCCGTTTTTACTACATTTACCATGCTTCTTCCTACTACAGCCACTTTACGATTAAACTTTTGAGCGGCATTAATGATTTGTTGTAGTCTATGAATATTAGAGGCAAAAGTAGCTACCATGATTCTTTGCTTTTGAGACTCTGCAAAGATTTCGTCAAATACGGCACCTACTGTACTCTCAGACATCGTATATCCTTTTCGCTCCACATTCGTACTATCACATAAAAAAGCCAAAACGCCTTGTTTACCTAGTTGGGCAAATTTTTGTAGATCGATAACTTGTCCATTAATAGGCGTATAATCAACCTTGAAATCTCCAGAATGCACGATGATCCCTAGGGGGGTATGAATGGCTACAGCCACAGCATCCGCAATACTATGGTTAGTATGGATGAATTCGATCTTAAACTCTCCCAAAATAATCGTTTGACCTGCTGTAATACATTCCCGTACTACTTTATTATTTAGATTATGTTCCTTGAGTTTGTTCTCGATTAATCCCAAAGTAAGTTTTGTACCATATAGTGGTACATCGAGTTCTCTTAAAATATAAGGTAGCGCACCTATATGATCTTCATGACCATGCGTGAGAATAATACCTTTTACCCTATCCTTATTTTTATATAGATAAGTTGCATCTGGAATTACAAGATCAATACCTAACATTTCATCTTCTGGAAATGCCAAACCACAGTCTACTACAATGATATCTTGATTGTATTCAAATACAGTCATATTCTTTCCAATTTCACCGACACCACCCAGTGAAATAATTCTTAATTTATTTTTTTTTGCTGACAAAATAATACCTCCATTTATATATTGTAAATTTTAATTAATACTGTTTGAAGTTGCCTTAATAGTATGACGATCTACAAAGGTAGATAGCTCCTATTGAAAAAAAGCAAACTCTTTCTAACTATATATTTTCCAAGTATACTAAAAAATATAATGACTGTTTAGATTGTTAGGGTCTATGGAGTATAGTCATGCAGCGTAAAAAGATACACTACTTTGGAGGATTAACATATATAGGGATTTTTAGATGAAATATGTAGGAAATC
>CALKRZ010000100.1 GCA_937989765.1 uncultured Clostridia bacterium
TAAAGAAGAAAATGAAAGACTGAAGCAGATCCACATAGAAAAACAGCAAGAATTGGATCATATTCAAAGGATATACGATGAAAAAGCAGCGCTACACCAAAATATTAAGCTAGCAGATTTGCGAGAAAAAATACAAGCTGAAAAAGAAAGAGACATTTTTCTGAAAGAATCACTGGAACGACTGGATCAAGATGAGGATATAGAAGACCTACAAGAAAAGTTTATGCAGAATGGCCGCAGTATAAAAGGCATTTATATAGCGCTATTAGAGGAACTTGACAAGCGACTTCAGCAGTTTGCGCTGCATAAAAGTAATGATGAAAAACAGCAGAATGATCATAAAAAGAGCATCAAAGAGTTGGAAGAAAAGATACAAAAATCGACTCATGAAGCAGGACAAGCACAGGGTGCCATGCATAGTATGATGCAGGAAATGGAGAACTATGAAAAGGAGCTTCTTTCTAACCCGAAAACAGAAAAGATCGATACAGAGCTGCCCCAATGGAAAGAAAGAGCAACAGAGCTTCAAAAGCTGATCCAACAGCATAATGAAGAAATCATTTCTTTGAATAATAGGAAGTCAGATATGGAACAAATCCTACCCCAAAAGCGGGAGGCATATAACCATATCGTTTCTGAATACAAGGTCAATCAGAATAAGATCGAAACAATCTTTAAAAAGCAAGAAAGTATGATACAATCAGTAAAGGAAATGTTTCCACAGATGTATGCGGTGGACAATATTTATCTCAAAGAAACGTTTATAAAGAGTCATTTGAGTAGAGAAATCGAAAAGATGAATACAGAAAAAGAAGAGCTGTTGATACAAGAGCGCATCACAAAAAGATTCTCGGATGAATATATGGATAATAGTATATTTACAGGAGATGCCAATTTATGGAATGTGGTAAATCGTCTTAGGAGTCAGTTTGGGTATCTAAAGACGGGTACAGAATATGTGCAGGAGTCGGCAGCTGCGCTGCACACCACAGAAAAGGCATTGCATGAAAAATATCCTTTTTGGCCAGTTACCATCATCGTAGCAGAAAATAAATATGAACAATTGATCAAAAAACTTACATCCGAATCCAATAAGATCAACCAACCTATATTTATCGTAACGGATCTACAAGCAGCAGAGCTTGTCAAATCACAAAAGGAATACACACATAATGCGATTATACCGGCTTTTTGGAATGACAATATCCACCAAGATACATTTAACGAGTGGAAAGTAAAGGTTACTGCCCAGGGGGAGAAAATCCAAGCTGAAAGAATTCGAAAAGAGCAACAGGTAAGCCGTGTAGAAAGCATTCGAGATGCTATATGCGGATTTTTGCAGGAATATCCATATGAAGCGTATACCAGTTTGGACGTAGAGTGTTCAAAGCTTGCGCAGCAAATGGAGGAAGTAAGACGTAAGATCCAAGACTGTGAGCATAAACTCATGAAAATAAATAGCGATCTTACCCTCTATACCAGTAAAGAAAGAGAAGCTTCAGGAGAACTTGAGATCATCTCTCGCAAAATATCAGATGGAAATAAGTATATCTCTTTAACAGCACAAAAAAATAAAGAAGAAGAACGGCTGAAACAGATTCAAAATGATAGGGGGAGGCAGACCCAACTGCTTGCCAAACAAAAAAAAGAGATGGATCGGATCTTGGACATTTTACAAAATCTAAACTATGAGATCCAAGATCAGGAACGAAATAAAGTAGATATTTTGTCACAACCGCTGTATGTAGAGGTCAAGGATTTAGAACCATTCTATGCTTCTAAAACCAAAGCGTCCTTGGAAGAAGAAAGAAAAACGTTAAGAGATGAGCTTCAACAAAAACAAAAAGATCGAAGTGTGATTGAAAGAAGTATAGAGGAATGTCGGAAGAAGTTGAAAGAATATAAAGATGGATATGATCTAGAAATCAATGAAGTGAAATATAAAATTGATAAAGACATAACTATATCTGCTTTTCGGATGGAAGAAAGAATACGACTTATCAAGCAAATAAAAGAGATAGAGAAAGAAAAAGAAAATCTTCAGGCAGTGGCTTCCAGTGCCAAAAGTGAGTATGATAGACAAAATGGAGTATATAGATCAGAAAGTGATAAGTTTTATAAACTGTATGAATCAGTATGTGAATGGGATATAATGTTCTCGAAGATACAGGAACAGCTTACTGAAGAGAAGAAGATACTACAAAAACAGCAAAGCTATATTGTAGAAATGAGATACAAACTGCAGCAGCAAAGGGCAGAGATGGATGAAGCCATTAAAAAGCTTGAGATCATAAATGGAGCACACAAGTTTATCCATGATACTATCATAGCTTCAGTGGTTCAAGGAACAGACTATTATTACAAAAGACTTGAAACAGTTGAAAAGCTTGAAAAAGATTTGGACAATGCCTATAAAGCAGTTTCGGAACAGCAAAAGAAAGTGGAGTATGAAAAAGAAATTGTTTCAAGGTTTTGTAGGGATGAAATTCAAGATATCCGCTTACAGCAAATGACTCTTTCTAGTATACTGACCAAAACCGACTACGATGAAATTCTCCAATGTAGAAATAACATCGCAAATCGGATCGTACGCACAAAAAAAATAGCAATGGATGATATTAAACAGCATGATGATCAAATGAATCAGTTTATCAACCATCTCTATGTACATATTGATTATATTGGTCAAGAAATCAAAATGATACCTCATAAAACGAGGATTAAAACAGAAGAAGGCAGTAAAGAAATTTATCAATTTACGGTACCGGAATGGATTGAATCAGAGGCAAAAGAGCAGCTGAGAAAGCATATCGAATGGATACTGGATCAACTGGAAAAAGATCCTCGGTTTAAAGCAGAAGAGGGAGGAGAGCAATATACGGAAATCAAAAAGTTTACAGAAAAGTCTCTGCAAACAAAGCAGCTGATACAAATGATCATGAAAGGAAATATGATCAAAATCAAATGCCGTAAAGTAACCAATGATAATAAAATCAGCAGTGGATTTTCTTCATGGGAAGAATCAAATCAGTGGTCAGGGGGAGAAAAGTGGAGTAAAAATATGACGCTTTTCTTAGGAATCCTAAATTATATGGCAGAAAAAAGGCAGCATATCACGTCGAGTGTAGGGAGAACTCGAACAGTGATTATGGACAACCCCTTTGGACATGCATCCAGTGACCATGTGCTTAGTCCGGTATTTTTTATAGCAGAACAATTAGGCTTTCAAATGATTGCACTCACTGCTCATGCAGAAGGCGCTTTCATCAGAGAGTACTTTCCAGTGATCTACAGCTGCCGACTGAGAGAAGCCGCCAATGGACAGACTAGTATTATGACCTATGAAAAAGAAATCAAACATGTATATTTTAAAGATCATGATCCTATGGTGATGGATCGATTGGGCAAAAAAGAACAGCTTACACTTTTTGAAATATAAAAATAAAGGATCTCAGAAAAAGTATGTGGTAAGGCAAATATATAAATCTTCCAACAACTGCAAAATCGCGCTTGTGCAAAGGGTAAGTGTAGTTGAAATCTGGGACGCGCTCCTTTGTTGCAATTGTTTCCAGATTTATATATTTACCTTACCACCACATACTTTTTCTGAGATCCAAAATAAATGATCATATTACGAAGTAAATGGAGGTTTATAATGATTACAGTTTATGTAGTGGGGATTGCAGCATATCATGAGAGCGAGGATATAGAGATCAGGTATAGTATCTATGATCAGGAAGAACTATTATGCCAAAAAAAGATCGTAAAGGAATACGAGAAACCAGTGGTTGTAAGTCTAATTGCATTCATGACGGTATTGGATGAATTAGAAAACTATACACATCACGAGATCAATATTGTGGTGAATGATGCGGCTTTACAGGAGCAAATAAAAGGAACATCCACTTCAAAGAATCAAGATGTCCAAAGAATGGCGAGCAAAGCTAGAAAGAAAATCAAGAAATTTGTAAATCCTATTCATATTAAAGATATCAGTAATGATAGAGTAGAGATCGCTAAGTGGAATAGTATACTACAACCTTGACAACAATATAGTAGATGCTTGAATAGAAGTATTTGAAATAGTAAAGCATGATGGAAAGAAGTTTTTAGGAGGTCTTCACTTTATGGAATATGTAAAGATAACTTTCAGAATCATTTCTATCATGGGGTTGCTATTAATGCTTGTCGTCATGACTGGGAGAAGAAAGATCGGTGAGCTTCCAGTATTTGATTTTTTGACGATCATCATACTAGGTAATGTAGTAGGGGGAGATATTGCTGATCCAGAAGTACCCCATATGCCCACAGCCTATGCGATCGTTTTATTAATAGGCTTGCAGTACCTTATAAGCTATTTCACCATCAAAAACCGAAAATTTGGGCACAAGGTTACTTTTGAGCCCGTTGTTATTATACAAAATGGGAAATTGATGAAATCAAACATGAAAAAAGTAAGATATTCTCTTGATAATGTACTTATGTTTTTAAGAGAAAAAGGGGTGTTTGATATAAATGAAGTTGAATT
>CALKRZ010000101.1 GCA_937989765.1 uncultured Clostridia bacterium
ATTTGTATACTGTAAATATTTGGAACCATAATATTAAAATAGAAACTGATTCCACATTGTTTTCTCCACATCATGCAGATCGAGGAACGATGGTGATGGTAGGAAGTATAGAATTAGAGGAAAAAGAAAAGGTTCTAGATCTAGGATGCGGTGCTGGAATAGTAGGTATTGCAGCTGCCAAAGTAGTAGGAAAAGAAAATGTGATCATGGCAGATATAGATGTAAAAGCCGTAGAGGCTTCTAAGAACAATGCAGTACAAAATGGAGTAGAAGGAGTTAAAATCATTGAATCAGATGGGTTTAAGAATGTAGATGATACAGACTTTACATTGATTTTATCTAATCCACCCTATCATACGGATTTTTCAGTAGCAAAACATTTCATTGAAGAAGGAAAGAGACGGTTAGTTATGGGTGGAAGAATGGTGCTTGTTGTCAAGAGAGTAGACTGGTATAAGAATAAGATGACTTCTATATTTGGTGGAGTAAAGGTCATAGAAGAAGAGGGATATTATGTATTGATATCTGAAAAGAGAAAAACAATGATTACCCAGAAGAAAAATAAACCCGTCAAAAGGAAACATATGAAAAAAATAACAAAGAGTAAGGAAAAATGGTCATAAATAAGAGATGTATTTGTTAAAAGGGGAATGAAGGATGAAAATATGCATAGTTCACGGAAGCCCTAGAAAGGGCAATACATATAAAGCGACCAACTTCTTTAAGGAGCAGCTGCAAAAAAATGGCTCTATAGCATTTAGAGAGTTTTTCCTGCCCAAGGATCTTCCGCATTTTTGTGTTGGATGTTATGCTTGCATTATGAAAAGTGAGGAGTATTGTCCTCATCATCTATATATCGGGCCGATTATACAGGCGATGAAAGAAGCCGATGGGCTTATCTTTACATCCCCTGTCTATGTACTGGCAGAGACTGGAGGGATGAAAGCCATGCTAGATCACTGTGCGTATATATTCTTATCTCACAGGCCTATAGAAGAGATGTTTTCTAAAGTAGGCATGGTCATCTCTACTACTGCAGGAGCAGGGACAGGTCATGTGATCAAAACCATATCTCGCAATCTCCGTTTTTGGGGGGTCAAAAAAATTCATTCCTGCGGTTTTGCCATGTATGCCAAAGAATGGGAAGAAATGAGGACAACAAAACAAGAGAAACTCGAGAAAATATTGCGAAAGAAAGCAGACAGGTTTTATCATGATCTCCAGAGGAGAGAGAAGCTTCCTACCTCTCTTTTTACAAAAGTAATTTTCGGAATGATGAGAGGGATGTGTAAGGGGTATCCGGAAGACCAGACTGATAAAATGTACTGGGAAAGTAAAGGGTGGCTTCAGGGGAAATGTAAACCATTTTAACAAGATAGAGTGGCTACATAGGGGATAAATAATAGGTAGAAAATAGAAAGCCGTGCATAAAAGAGTTTTTAATGCTGAGATATGTACGGCTTTCGTATATGGTTGTGTGAATATTTGATTCTATCACATTTGTTTGCTTTATTGGAAACTTTGAATATTAGGGCTTCCAATGATATTGGGCATTACTTCCATATGGAGCTCTGTAATCTCTAGGGGATTAGCTACTTTGTCATTTGGATAATGACGTTTCATTTCTTCTGTCACATGGAATATATCTATATTTTTTTTCTTATACTTTTCAAATAGTTTCTCAGATTCCACTTTCACATGAGCTTTGATTTCTTGGTCTAGCTTGTCTAGTACTTCGCTATTGTTCAGGTTAATATGCTGCTGTGTTTCTACGAAGCTGCATCGCAGCTTTAAAGTTTTGTGAAGTTTTATTTTTTCTCCATCGTATTTGATCTCTGTCTTTAGGTTATGCTTTAGAATTTCTAATGTCACATATTTATTTTTGTCTGTGGGGTGGGGGATGGGGAGTACACCGCTATGAAGACCTCCCATAATATAATTATAGGCATCTAATTCATGCTTTTCTAGCACATCCACCATCTTATCTTTCTGAAGGACAGCAGCTTTATGAAATCCTACCTTTTCTTCTAGGAGCCTTTTGTCTATATTTAATAGTGTGATCACTTGAGTTCCATCATTGGCAGCTCTGTCGTTATAAAACTCATACAGCTTTGTTGTTTGAAAAAAGCTTTCTACGACTTCATTATTCATCAGGTCTTTAAAGTATAATCCGATGTACTCTTCCTGCTTCAGATCCATATTGAGTAGGTCACTCACATCCCCTTCATATATGCATACATAAGAACGTAGTACGAATTCTTCGCTTCTAAGGAAAATATCAATAAAATCTCCTAGTCCGTAACGAGCAGCTTTTCCTGTAAATAGAATGACCTTATTATGAGAATAATTCACTTTAAAGTTAGTGCTCTTATTAATGATCCGGATGGCTTCAAAGAGAGTTTTCCCTGTACTGACTAAAATCAAACGTTGTCCCTTTTCTGCATTGTTTTCCTTATTGCGATAGGCATGAAATGCTTCTACATAGATGACATAGTTATTTTCCTCATCTAGATCTACGATACATGAGGTAGCGAGAATCACTGTATTAATATCATTATAATCATAACACCCTGTAAGAAAAATTGTGCAGATGGTCAGAAAGCATAAAAATTGTTTTTTCATGATGAGTCATCCTCAGAAAAATTAGTTGAGATATCTTCCAAGTTATCTCGAAGGAGCAGATCCTTAAAGTTAAGAGTTTTTAAAGTGCCTAATGGATATAGATACGGATAACTACAGGTGGTAAGTCCTGCTAAATGGGCACAAAAAACACCAAAGGCGACAAAAAAACCCGGGAGTCCTAACAGAGTTGCACCTAAAATCAGTACGTTGCACCATATGGCAATAGATCCAAAAATGCTAGGGATCAAAAAAGCACAAATAGAGGAGAGTGCCACTAAAAGCACGCCTATAGTAGAAGCCAGCCCTGCACGAACAGCGGCATCTCCTAAGATCAAAGCCCCCACGATACTGATGGCAGGACCAATCTGCTGGGGAAGTCTGACACCGGCTTCACGCAAAAGGTTGAAAAAAAACATCATAAGAAGGACTTCCAAAAATATAGGGAATGGCACTCCTGCGCGAGTGACAGCGATACGAAATACAAAAATAGCAGGGATCAAACTAAAATGATGGGTCGTCAAAGCAATATATAATCCCGGTGCCAGTAAAGCGATCACAAAAGCAGTCAAACGGATCAAACGATTATAATTCCCAGTGTATTTATCAAAGGTGTAATCATCTAGCGCTTGAAAGTTCTCTACGAAAAAATACGGAGCTGTAAGAACGACAGGGTAGCCTTCAAGCATAATGATCACCTTGCCTTCCGTAAGTTTGCTGACAGCTACAGCCGGTTTTTCCGTATATCCGATGGTTTGAAACGGAGTTCCTTTGCTTCCCAGTTTTTCAGCAACAATATTTATTACAGTGATACTCTCTTTTTCAATACTTTTTATTTTATTTCTAAGATGGGTGACAAGTTTTGGTGGGGTCATACCATCCATGTATAGTAATGCTACTACAGTACGACTTTTTTTACCGATGGATAGCGTCTCGATTTTCAGCGAAGAGGTAAGGAGTCTTTTTCGGATGAGTGTAATATTTTCAGTGAGCTTTTCGCTAAAGCCTTCTCGCGAACCTTTGACGACATTTTCAGAAGGGGGAATATCCGGAGCTCTTCCTACTGAGTTTTTTACTTCACAGCCGATGACGATATCACTAAAGTCAGATAATATAATGACATTCCCTAAGATAATCTTTGCAACGGCCTCTTCCGGCTTTGTGATTTGTTTTACAGCACTTATGGTGAGTACTTCTTTTTGGATTTTTTGCATATCGGCATTTTTATACCGAGGATCTGTTAAGGGAGTAATGATATATTCACTGATTAAGGAAGAGTCGCACATCGTATCCAAATAAATAAGGAGCAGATTGCCTTGCTCAGATTGTATTTCTCTATGCTTTAAATCGATACAGTTTTTGAACTTTTTTTGGATATAGTCTACGTAGTTTGGATTCATTTTGATCACCCTTTCTTTATTATCTGCAATGTACGAGAATACTATTCTTCAATCTTGTCAAGTATTAAGGTAGTCTTTTTTGAGAAGGGGAGAAATGTATGGATTCTTTAAATACTAAGCATCTTGGATTTATTATCGTAGGGGTCATGGTCGTATCATTAAAAACATATCCGAGCATTTTTATCCGAAACGGGGGAAGGGATACATGGCTGTCCATGATTGTTGCTGCCTTTATTATCATCTTATTTATGTTATTTATGCTGAAAGCTTTTAGTAAAGGGAAAAGTATGGTGCCCATATTTTTTTCTGCCATGGGAAAACCCATAGGGACAGTCTGTATATGCATATTTGCCCTTGCTTTATTTGCTACACTGGTGGAAAGTGCAGCGGTAGAAGCCAATGCTATGCGTACCAATATGCTGCAGAATACCCCTATATGGTTTTTGATTCTTATGTTTATCCCGCCTGCCGTGTATACGGTCAAAAAAGGAAAGGCAGCAGTTCTCGTGGTGACGATCATTGCGATGGTGCTTGTTTCTATATCCGGGATGAATCTGGCAGTCCTTACAACAAAATATAAAAAGACAGAATACCTCCTGCCGATATTAGGGAACGGCATCACCTGGGGGATGGGAAAAGCCATGATCCAAATGTTGGGCTTGTTCGGATGTGCTGCTATTAGCTTTCCTTATGTGAAAGATCTAAAAGAAACAAAGAAGCTGGTAAAGCATGGTATGATCGCCGTATTGTTTGTAGTACAGATGGAGATTGTCGCCATGACAGGGACGATTATGACATTTGAGGTAGATTTGGTGGAAAATATGTCTTATCCTAAGTTGTTACAGACCCAGTTGGTCGACTACTTTCGCTTTCTGGAAAGCGGAGAGCTTTTTGTCATGCTGCAGATAGTGGGGGGATGGTATATCAAACATATACTTACGTTATATGCTCTCCTGATCGTGTTAAAGGAGCTGAATATAAAGGTAAAATACCTCATCTACTGGATTAGCGGCTTTGCTTTTGTGGCAGCTTATCTTGCGGCAGATAATCTATTTATCCTATTTGAGTTTTTGGAGTACTACACCTATATCAGTCTGGTGGGATTTGTGATCATTCCTTTACTGGTCATGATCGTATTTGCAGCCAGAGGATATAAGGTCAAGGAATGTTTTGTAAAGAAATAAGAAATTTATTGAATCCCCCTTAATCCGTGATACAATATGAACAGAGACAACGGAGGAGGGGGTTTTATTTGAGTATACAGAAAGATCATAAACTGCCCATGTATTATCAAATCAAAAATATAATACTCTCACAGATTTCTGAAGGAATCTACCATCCAGGAGATATGATCCCCTCAGAAAGGATATTAGGTGAACAGTATAAAATCAGTCGAATGACCGTGCGGCAAGCCTTAAATGAATTAGTTCAAGAAGGAAAATTGTATCGAGAAAGGGGTAGGGGTACATTTGTATCTGCCCCTCGATTTTTTCAAAGTAATCTTATGAGTTTTACAGAAACTTTGCTAGAACAGGGATGTGTTCCAAGTACAGAAATTTTAGAATTTAGTACTGTCAAAAATCTGGCGCAAATCGCTCCTATGCTGGATCTTTCCGCAGAACAGAGTTTTTATAAAGTAAAACGCTTACGACTTTTGGATGGAACCCCCGTTGCTTTGGAAACAGCGTATATACCGATCATGTACTGCCCAGAACTCACACCTATAGATATATCACAGTCCTTATATAAAGTATTAAGAGAAAAATATGGACATACCGTAGAATCCACTTCCTCTACTATGGAGGCTTGTATATCAAATAAAATGATGATGCAGGTATTTGGATTCAAAAAACAAGTACCCTTATTAAAGGTAGAAGGCGTTAGCATATGTCAAGAGGGAAAGAAAATATTTTATGAGCTTTCCTACTACCGTGCTGATATATATACATACCAAGTAGATATTCACAAAAGAGGGATGAAGCGGAGGTAGTGAGCATGGTACCTACATATGTTTTTGGACATCTGAATCCTGACACGGATTCTATCTGTGCAGCCATTGCCTATGCCGAGCTCAAACAACAGCTGGGATACAAGGATGTAGTAGCTGCAAGACTAGGGAAAATCAATAAAGAAACGCAGTATGTCTTAGCGTATTTTAAACAACCCATCCCCCTCCTACTGAGCAATGTGAAACCGCAGGTAGCAGATCTCAATATATATAGAGGAATGGTAATGCATCGATTTCATCCTATCAAAAAAGCATGGGACCATATGAAGGCAGAAGCTAAAAATATGATCGCTATTGTGGATGAAGAAGAATATCTAGAAGGAGTCATTTCAGTTTCAGATATCGCTAAAGCCTATATGGAATTAGCAGGAGAAACCTTTTTGCAGCAATATGAAACTCCTTTTCGAAATCTAATAGAAGTATTGGGTGGAGAAATCGTACAAGGCAATTATCCTTATATCACCATCAGAGGAAATATCTATACAGACTCCACTTTATCAGAAGAACAGAAGCTTAATAAGGGAGATATTATAATCACGGGGCATATTGAAAAGCTACAACAACTCGCACTACGATCTGGAGCAGGATGCATTATTATTACGGAGGGAAAACAGCCTCATATGTCACAGGATATCAAAGATTGTGCCATTATGAGTGTATCCCATAGTTTTTTTAAAACCATCAAATTGGTCAATCAAAGTATTCCTATTGGTGCGATTATGAGAACCAAAAACCTAGTCTACTTTCAACTGGAAGATGAAATCGGAGAGATCAAGGAAATGATTCAAAGCTCACCATTTCGTAATTTTCCTGTCTTAGATCGAGCAGGCAGAGTGAGGGGAAGTATTTCAAGAAGACATTTGATTGATTTTAATAGAAAAAAAGTCATCTTAGTAGACCATAATGAAAAAGGACAATCGATCAAAGGATTGGAACAAGCAGCTATTATAGAGATTATAGATCATCACCGAGTGGCAGATATACAAACCATGACACCACTATATTTTCGCTCTGAGCCTGTAGGATGCACTTGTACCATCATTGCAAAGATGTATAAAGAAAGTGGCATTATTCCTAGCAAAGAAATAGCAGGACTTATGCTCAGTGCTATTTTATCGGATACCCTCATGTTTAATTCTCCCACGAGTACAGAGGAAGATCAGCATATAGCGTATGAATTAGCCAAGCTTGCGGAGGTACACATAGAAACCTATGGCATGAATATGATCGTGGCGGGGACATCTTTAGAAGGAAAACAACCAGAAGAAATCTATGCGACAGATATGAAGGAATTTACCTTTGGGAAGTATCGAGTGATGATCTCTCAGATTAATACAGCAGATTTCAAAACCATATTTGATATCAAAGAAGATCTTGAAAAGGTAATGGAAAAGGTTTGTGAAGTAAAAAGTTTGGATTTGGCACTGCTTATGATTACCGATATCGTATTAGGAGGAACAGAGCTTATGGCAGTGGGAGATGGTAAAGATCTACTGCAAAAAGCATTTGATATGTCAAGGGAAGAGGATAGCTTATTTCTGCCTGGGGTCTTATCTCGCAAAAAACAGGTAGTACCAAAACTGATGAATGCCAGCCAACTATAGCTTGGAAAAATGGATCTCAGAAAAAATAAAACTATAACTTTATCTTTTGTGATAATTGGGATATAATATAAAAGTAATAAAACTTTATCTAAAAGGAGGAATACGCATGGCGGCTCAAGTAACTAAAGATATGATTATCGCTGACATTATCGCTGTAGATAGAGGCATCGTTCCTATTTTGATGAGTGCAGGAATGCACTGTGTCGGATGCCCTTCGGCACAAGGTGAAACCTTAGAAGAAGCTGGATTTGTACACGGTATGGATGTAGATGGACTAGTAGATCAAATCAATGAATATCTAACAAGCAAAAACAGCTAGCACTCAGTGCTAGCTGTTTTTTACATAGGCAGTGTATACTGTTGAATTTGATGAATAAAATGAAATATATCAATAGGTTTTGGAATATAAGCATTAAATCCAGCATCCAATATCCTTATTTCGTCTCCAACCATAGCATGAGCAGTTACCGCAATCACAGGAATATGAGTACATGCTGCGTGAGAACGAATTTCTGATAAGGCACAGAACCCATCCATAACGGGCATACTGAGATCCATCAAAATAAGATCAGGGAGTTCTGCCAAAGCTTTTTCTACCCCTTCTTTACCATTTACAGCTTCGATAACTTGAAATCCGGCATGATCTAAAAGTTTTTTTGTCAGAACGCGATTCAAATACGTGTCTTCTACAACTAAGACTTTGCACATGCAGTATGTCCCCCAAAATGGTTCGTGATTTTTTATTTAATATCTCTCCTCTATTATACAAAAAACGACGGCAAAATTCAATAAAACGATTAACTTAAAATACACAAAAAAAACACTTCTATTTTTGGTAGAAGTGTATAGTATGCAGATCATACAGATCGTTAATAAACTCATAGCAAAGGAGTAATGGCTATAACTGTGCTATGCTAAGTGTTTTGTTAAAATCTCTACAGCGCCGTCGGAGATTAAGATCTCGCCATGCTCTAATAGATATCCTTCTGACAAAGGGGAAGAGATGTGTCTTTCGCCATATTCTGACAAAATACATTCTACATCTTCTCCAGATACATCTTCAAAACAGTTTTTGTGGAGTACCAAATAATATTTACTGCTCTCTTTGTATAGGGAATTGGCTCCTTGGTAGAAATCATATAAACGGGAAGAGGCACGTACTACATCATCTAGTGTATAGAAGGAATATACCCATAAAGTACTTTTCTCAGTTTTTTCTGATTCGCTACCCTCTTTTTTCTTGAACTTACGGTTATTTTTTTTGGGCTGCAGGATACCAAACTTCTCGTCAATATCATCGGGGTTGTTTACTTTAGTCACGATGATCATGATGCTATCGGAAGCGAGGGGTATAGCCTCAATCATAAGAGGTGCATTATCTGCATCAAAACCATACTCATCAAAAGCTTTTTCCATCATATCTCGAAATAATTCTTGAGCTTTTTCAGAACCATATGCTAGCTCACTGATCTTAATATTTCGAGTGGAAAGATCAGATTGATTAAGTACAAACTTAATTTGTGTGTCACTTATTTTCTCAATTTTCATAGTCTCACTTCCCATCTATGCGATCCAAGACATGTCCTTGGGATCTGGTACCAAAGTCATATCCAACGACGGTAACAGAGTAGTAGTATAGAATTCCTACGGTATACGTATAGTATAATAGATTAAAGGGTAAAATGTAAAGAGGGGATTACTGTCATTAGCAATCCGAATGTTTTTTTGAAAAAACAAAATAATATTCGATTTGCTATTGATTTGTTTGTATATTTTTGATATCTTTATGAAGGACTACTATGTAAGGAACCTACTGGACTTTTTTTATTTGCTTTGCAGTTGGTTTCCTATACTTCAAATGAGTAAGGGGTGTATGATATGACGTGTAAAGGAAAATATGATATAATTATTGTAGGCGGTGGACCAGCAGGGATTTTCGCTGCTATGGAGTTAGTGGAAAAAGATCCAACAGTTAAAATCCTATTGGTTGAAAAAGGAAGAAGCATAACAAGTAGACATTGTCCTAGTGCAGAACATGGTACAAAATGTACAAAATGTAAGCCTTGCTCTATTGTAAATGGTTGGGGTGGTGCAGGTGCATTTTCAGATGGTAAGCTGACCCTGACCACAGCCTTCGGTGGGGTATTGGATGAATATATGGATGAAGAACAATTAAAACAATATATTGAATACGTAGATCGTATTTATGTAAAGTTTGGCGGCACCCAAGATGTGCATGGCTTGGAGGAGGAAAAGATATTTCCTATAGAGAAAGCGTGTGCATCCGCAGATATAAAACTGATTCGTGCGACCATAAAACATTTGGGAACAGATCATTGTTTTACGATCTTGAAGAAGATGGAAGAGTATTTGCGTGAGAAAGTAGAAGTTCTATTTCTCCAGAAAGTACAGACACTGCTAGTAGAAAATAATAAAATAACAGGCATTCAATTGGAAAATGGGGATGTATACCAAGCAGAATATGTGATTGCAGTGCCTGGCAGGGAAGGCTCTGAATGGTTTCGAGAAGAAACTGAGCGTTTGGGTCTTTCGTCTCAAAACAATGCAGTAGATATCGGAGTACGAGTAGAGCTTCCAGCAGTGGTCATGAAGGATATTACGGATGCAGTATACGAATCCAAAATGATTTATTATACAAAGTCTTTTGATGATCGAGTTCGCACATTTTGTATGAATCCCTATGGCAAAGTCGTAGTAGAAAACAATGATGGGCTTAAAACTGTCAATGGGCACAGCTATGCAGAAAAGCAGACAGAAAATACGAACTTTGCTTTACTGGTAAGTAAAAACTTTACAGAACCTTTTAAGTCTCCTATTGCCTATGGCAAGTATGTAGCTACGCTAGCAAACATGATTTCAGGTGGCGTAACAGTGCAACGATTAGGCGATCTTCTGGATGGGCGAAGAACGACTCCTGAACGATTAAAGAGAGGTCTAGTACGTCCTACTTTGACGGATGCAGTACCAGGAGACCTTAGTCTGGTTTTCCCTTATCGATTTTTGCAAGATATTATTGAAATGCTTCAGGCTATGGATAAAGTAGCGCCAGGGGTATACTCCAAGCATACTTTATTATATGGAGTGGAAGTGAAATTTTATTCTTCTAGAGTGAAGATTGATCCTACCATGGAAACACAAGTGACCAATCTTTTTGCAGCAGGAGATGGGGCTGGAATCACAAGAGGGCTTGCACAGGCATCCATATCGGGTGTGATTGCAGCAAGAGAGATACTACGAAGAAAAAGTTTATAAAAACGGATCTCAGAAAAAGTATGTGGTGGTAAGGCAAATATATAAATCTGGAAACAACTGCAACAAAGGAGCGCGTCCCAGATTTCAACTAAACTTATCCTTTGCACAAGCGCGATTTTGCAGTTGTTGGAAGATTTATATATT